>JAAUUE010000305.1 GCA_012031635.1 Coleofasciculaceae cyanobacterium SM2_1_6
CTTAGAGAGTTTTAGGCGGGATGTACAAGGGAAACCAAAATACATCCTGCTTTTTTACTAGAGTTTATTTGCTAAAGTTTATTTAACATGAGTTCAGTTTAAGCAAAATCTCTGACCCTAAGCCTAGAGACGTTCCCTGAGCGGAAGGGAAGACTTCCGCTATAAATGAAGATATGTGATCGAAGATTTGTGGTGGGGTTGTGGCTACTTCGACAACGCTCAGCATAAATTCGACTACGCTCAGCCAGTGATCATGGTTACGGTTTTCATAGAATGGTATCAAGGATATTTCTTATCTTGAACTGATGTTATTTAAGTGTTTAAACTTAATTGTCTAAACTTATTTGTCTAAAACTAATTGTCTAAACCTAATTTTGATGGAAATTGTGACTGAACAAGTAACTACTGCTAACGAATTGTTGGATCTTCGGGGGACTCCCTGCCCAATTAATTTTGTACGATCGAAACTACGTCTAGAACGGATGAAAACTGGGGAGATTTTGGAAGTGTGGTTAGATGGGGGCGAGCCGATCGAACAGGTTCCTGATAGTCTAAAAATGGAAGGTTACATCATTTGCGAGATTGTCGATCGTCAGGAATTTTTTGCCTGCAAGTGCAATGTCCCTAACCCCAGAGATGACCCCAGAGATGACCCCAGAGATGACCCCAGAGATGATCTCAGAGATGATCCCAGTGTTAACTCCAGAGGTACAAATCCCCAATGATATCCTAGGGACGGTGGTGGCAGTGCAGGCAAATTTCTACCAAGTCAAACTAGAGGCAAGGGAGTACCCAGATAATTTCCTCAATAATTCTGAAAATAATTCTAGATTTTTATTATGTACCCGCCGTTCTCGGTTAAAAAAAATGGGGCAGCAAGTGATGGTGGGCGATCGAGTCGTAGTAGAAGAACCAGACTGGCAAGGAGGTAGGGGCGCAGTTGCCGCAGTCTTACCCCGGCGGAGCTTTCTCGATCGTCCCCCAATTGCCAATGTAGACCAAGTGTTAATTGTCTTTGCCCTAGAGGATCCCAGCCTCGATGCTTACCAGCTTAGTCGTTTCTTGGTGAAGGCAGAATCCACAGGATTAAAAGTAAATATTTGCTTAAATAAAAGCGATCTGGTCAGTCCAGAAACCATTGAACAATGGCAGCAACGATTGCAGGGCTGGGGCTATCAACCCAAATTTTTGAGTGTCTTAAAAAATACGGGGTTAGAGGAATTAAATAAAGAGTTGAGCGATCGAATTACAGTTCTCGCTGGCTTGTCTGGCGTGGGTAAATCAAGTTTAATTAATTACCTAATTCCTGATACGAATCTCCGGGTTGCAGCCGTGAGTGGCAAGCTCCAAAAAGGTCGCCATACTACCCGCCATGTAGAATTATTTGACCTTCCCCAAGGGGGCTTACTTGCCGATACCCCGGGGTTTAATCAGGCTGATGTTGATTGTTTACCGCGAGATTTAATTACCTATTTTCCTGAAGCAAGGGAGCGCTTACAACAGGGAGAATGTCAATTTAGTGATTGCTCCCATTGTCATGAACCGAACTGTGTTGTCCGGGGGGATTGGGAACGCTATGCCCACTATGTCCAATTTCTTGAGGAAGCTAATATTTATGCAACCCAAATCCAGCAGCAACGCCATCAGGAATCTAATACAAAATCTAAATCAAAAAAAGGTAAACAGGGAGAAGAACCCAAGTTAGAAATGAAGAAATATCGCCAAGTTTCTCGGCGCAAACAGCAACAATCTCTTCAAGATTTTCATCACCAAAACCCCTATCAAGAACAGGAGGATTATGATTAATTGGTTTCTTGAACCCCTACAGTATGAATTTATGCGGAATGCCCTAGGAGTGGGGATACTTTTGGGGATTCTCTGTGCGGTGGTGGGGACATATTTAATAGTGCGGCAGTTGGGGATGATGGCTCATGCGATCGCTCACTCCGTGTTACCGGGTTTATCGATCGCTTTTTTCTTGAAAATGGATCTATCCCTAGGAGCTTTTATTGCCGGGATTATTAGTGCTTGGATGGTGGCGGCAGTAGAATCGAAATCAAAAATTAAAGCCGATACAGCGATTTCTTTAGTCCTCTCTGGATTCCTTGCCTTGGGAGTAACTTTGATCACCACTCTACGAAGTAAATTTGATTTATTTGCTTTCCTGTTTGGAGATATTCTTAGCGTGAGTTTTACCGATGTGATCAGTACTGGAATAATTACTTTTCTGGTGTTATTAATGGTGAAGTTATTTTACAAGGAATTACTTTTTTATACCTTTGATCCCCTGGGAGCGCAGGCGAGTGGTTTACCTGTTAATCTGATCTATTTCGGGTTCATTGGGGTGATTACCCTCACGGTGATTGCGAGTATGCAAACTGTGGGAGTGTTGTTAGTTTTATCGCTATTAATTGCACCGGGAGCGATCGCCTATCTGTTGGTAAAACAATTACATTTAATGATGATGGTCGGGGCTTTAGTAGGAGTTGTAGCAACTATTTCTGGTATGTATCTCAGCTACTACCAAAACTTACCCTCTGGGGCAGCGATCGTTTTAGTAATCTCAACTTTTTTCATCCTTGCTTTTCTCTTTAGTCCCAGCCAAGGAGTCCTCATTAAACGCTAATTAAATGTTAATTAAATGTCAACTAAATTCTAAGATTAATTAAAGGGTAGTTACGAATAGTAATGGTCAGGCTCGAAGCAAGGAATTGTAGTGATGGACAATGTTTCCTTACCCACCGATTGATGACGTTTACTCGGCAATACCTCTTTGTAAGCCTCCCAAAAATCTGTTCAATTTGAGAACACCAAGAGAAGTCTTTAACATTAAAAGTATAAATGCTGGTGACTTGATGCGCTAACATGATTACAATATGAAGCAAGTCAAAAATTCCGCCATTAGGTTCTATTGCCATAAAGCAAACTACGATTAAATGGTTGGAGAATTTTGCTTTCAAAAAACATCGGAGTTAAATCAAGTTTTGATGGCTGTTCTTTTGATAGTTGATTTTGGTGTTTATTTATTGCTATAAATGTTTCTATGACTGTATAAATCTGATCGATTTGCTCAGGAGTTAGTCCGGTAATATCAAGAGTTTTAGTCATGGTAAGTTAGGGTTAGGAGTTATAAATATTTTAGCTTGTTTTTTCAAGGGTGAGAATTGCTGAAGAGAGGGGGACGTCAAGTGTTTACTCAGGGGGTGAGTGCGATCGCACTAGAGGTAGGGTTAGTGGTAATATGGAAAGATGAACTCAAGGTTATTTTGTGATAAATTCTGAACTATTGGCTCAAACTCAGCTTTTATCTCGTGTTGAGAAGTTTAAAATGATGCAATTTTTAATATCTGAGTTGGCGAAGGAAAAAGGAATTATTCTTGGTGATGAAGCTGCTGAAATTATCAATTCAGTCCATACTTCTAATGGTGCAGCCCTTCAATTAATGCAGTTATTGGAATCAGAACAAAAGCAAGCTCAAAATGTTTAATAAGCAGCTAAAATTATATCTGCTATTTATAGGTAAAACTAGATAAGGTGTTATTAATTATGACGTTTAATGATGTGGTTGAAGTAATCAAGGGTCTTTCTGTTGATGAAAAGCAGGAAATTCAATTATTGTTAAGCCAATATCTCCGGGAAGAGCGGCGTGATGATATATACAATAACTTCAAGTTGGCGCAGGTTGAACAACACAAGGGTGAACTAAAGTTTTCTTCTAATATTGATGAACTGAGACAACAACTGAAAATAGTAGAGTTATTCGGGACGATCGAATATGAGGAAGATTATGACTATAAGCTACATAGACAAGCTATATGAAATGCAAGAGGCTAAACGATAGGATTAAGATTGTCAAATGGATTTAATAGATTTAAACCATCAATGCGCTTGAAATCATTGACGTTACGAGTTACTAAAATACATTTTTAGTCTCGATCGCCTCAAATACATCTTGAACTTCTGGCTGGTTGTTGAAATAATAAATCAAAATGTTGGTATCCAGAAGGTATTTATGATTCATCCCATTCTTGGCGAAGTTTTATTTGAAATTCTAAGGCATCTACACGCTTGGGTAAAAAACCACGCCATCGCTTTAAGTTGAGTTTGGATATTTTTTGGGGACTTTCTGGCTCTTTGGTTGCTTCTTGATGATGAACTAGGGTCGCCAAGTCTTTTAGCAAACGTTGTTGCTCATCGGGGGTTAGGGTTTGGGCTTGATCAAGGATTTCTTGGTAAGTAGGCATTTAGGAATTGGCAGTTTAGGGTTTAAGAGTTATCGATATTTTATCTATGTTTTTCAAGTATGAGGTGATTGTGGAGAGGGAAGAATCAAGGGTTTACTCAGAGGTTGAGGGTCGATCGCACTAGAAGTCGGGGTAGTGGTAAAATGGAAGAATGAATTTGAGGTTATTTTATGGCAACTATTACAATTCAAGTTGATGAAGATATTAAGATTGCATTTGAGAAGTCTAATCCTAAGATACAGGAACAGCTAAGCTCTATTGTTAAATTGTTTTTCAAAGAGAATTTACACAACAGAAGATTAACAGAGGTTATGGCAGAGATTTCTGATAAAGCCCAAGAGCGAGGCTTAACTCCAGAAATACTACAAGATATTTTAGCTGAGAATGATTAATAGATTTGTTATAGATACGAATGTTTTGATTAGTGCTTTATTATTTAAGTTTTCAGCCCCATTTAGGGCAGTTGAAATGGCAGAAATGCAAGGAGTTATTTTATATTCTGAAACAACTTTAAATGAATTAGAGGAAGTGCTGAGTCGTAAAAAGTTTAATAAGTATCTTTCTTTAGAAGAACGACAAATATTTTTGCTTAAGTTTATCAGTTCATCTCAGTTAGTCTCTATTACAGAGAAAATTGTAGTTTGTCGGGATGGAAAAGATGATAAGTTTTTGGAGTTGGCTGTTAATGGTGAAGCTAATATAGTTATTACGGGTGATCTAGACTTATTGGTATTAAATCCTTTTCAATTAATAGAAATTATAACCCCAGATACTTTTATTAATAGGTTTAATTAGGTTTCAAATACTCTGATTAAATTGCTAGACTTAGAGGAAACTAGACCAGCTATGTCTGCTAGGAAGGTACGCCTCATGGAAGGAGAGAAGGAATCAAGGTTTACTCAGGGGGTGAGTGCCAAGCGTGGTAGAAGTCGGGGTAGGGGAGGTTGGCGGCACATTCCCAAAGGACTTTGTAGCATTTATTAAATAGGTCAAAGTTGTTTTGATAAACTTCATTGCTGAGGCAGTCTTTTAAGGCTGAAACGACCCCTGCATATTGTTCGGGTGTGGCTAATATTTTTTGTAAATTATCAGCAGCTTCCCAACGAATATTTTTATTCTCAGTAGTTTCCAGAATCCTGATTAACTCTGTGATCGCATGGGGATTTCCTTGATCAATTTTACCCAAACTCCCTGCTGCCTGCGCACGGTTACCTTCATGATTCTCAGTGTTTTCCAGTATCCTAAGTAAGGCTGCGATCGCATAGGAATTTCCTTGATCAATTTTACCCAAACTCTCTGCGACCCGCTGACAGGTATATGCATACTCACTGGTTTCCAGTATCCTGATTAAGGCTGCA
>JAAUUE010000306.1 GCA_012031635.1 Coleofasciculaceae cyanobacterium SM2_1_6
GCTACGATCGTTGGATCCGGGGTTTCAGTCTTGGAATGACCTTAACTCTGTTTACCGACCGGTTTTAATGGCGTTTAAATTTTCTGATAACCCACACCATAAGCAGACTTGATAAAATGCGCTGCTATTGGCGAAAAAATTGTGCTGATTCTTTCCTTCTGATGATTGTTCTCGTTCTTTCGCTTACAGTAGTTTTACGTGAGATCGAGAAAAGCGAAGACGAGGTCATTGAATACAAATCAACTTGTTAGTCATGTGCGTTTATCACGTTGTTTGGCGTGTTGACTTTTTTTTCTACTGCAGCTGGTGCTAATTAGATGAGTGAGTGTGACTGCAGGTGGTGTTAAAAAGACTACACCTAGGAAGTAGGGTATTCAGTATTATACAACGCGACGGTAGTACGTCTAATTGGACAATGTAACACTCCGTTGGTTTCTTTCTCTCGACTGGATGATGATAGTCTCTCGAGTTAACGAGATATTTTTCCTTCCATCTACCCATTCACCCATCTACCCATTCACTCCTCCTCTTCTCTCAACTCCCGCAATACCGGATTTTGCTTTTCTGCCCAAAGCGTCAACACTTCTGTCAACGCACTCACCTTTTCTTCCTCCTGACAGCGTCTCAGTGCCCTCAACGCTCCTCCCCAATCTTTTAATTTGGCATAAGTCACTGCTATTGATGCTAATGAGTTAGATGAACTTGCTGTCTCTGCTGCTTCAAGTGCCTGCCGCAATAGTTGCTGCGCCGTCTTAGTATCCTCTAGCAGTCTGTAAGCTTCGGCAATCTCATTCAACGCTAAGGACTGATCGGAGGGTCCTTCAATGGTTTGAGCGGCTTGAAGTGTCTCGCTTAACATTTGCCGAGTCACACTAGTGTTCTCTAACTGCCTGAATTCTTCGGCAATGCTAATTAATACACTATCTTCGCGGTTTGCCAGTTCTTGCTCTGCCAGTTCTGCCACGAAGCGATCGTCAAACTGCAAGTCTTCGGTGTTAGCAATCACGCGCAGCACTTTGGCAGCTTCGGTCGGCGTAAACTTTTCGAGCCGAAACACTTCCTGCGGCCCAAGCGAGTAGCCGATCGCCTCACTAAAATCATTGAAAGAGATACCCTAGTAGATCAAGCCATCACCAGACTTCGGAACTATCTTCAGGTCGATCGAGTAGTCCTCTACTACTTCTACAGTCAATGGCGGGGACAAGTTACCCTAGAATCCCTATCAACCGAAACATTCTCTATTCTGGGTTCCACCGGAGCGGATGACTGCTTTAATGGAGAATATGCAGAGCTTTATCTCGCCGGACGGGTGAGGGCGATCGCAAATATTGAAGAAGAAACCATTCATCCCTGCCACCGGGAATTTCTGCGGAGCATCCAAGTCAAAGCTAATTTAGTTGTTCCAGTTTTAACCCCAAAAGGATTGTGGGGATTGTTGGTGGCTCATCACTGTCGATCGCCCCATTTCTGGACAAAGGATGAAATTGTCTTGATGCAGGAAGTTGCTAAAACCCTAGCCATAGCTCCTTCAATTTGCCAAAGTTAAATTTTTTGTACCAAGCTCCAGTCTAGTTGTGGCAAAGCCTTTACTCCCCAAACATCTATAGCCATTCTATTTCTGCCAAGCGTGGCGGAATTTTTGAGAATTTCTGCCCCCGAAACCTCGCCCAAGTACCAAATAAACCCAGAGGCGTGGCCCATAGTTCTGCCCACCCAGTGGGATCTATGCTCAATTTTCCCCGCCATAGTTTCTGGGGAATTTCCCAGCCTAACCACCGGGAGCAACGGTATAGATATTCCTGCCAACTAAACTGCCGCCTTAGGTTGACTCCGTGGAGTTGATGGAGATAGTAGTTAGAGCAGCCGTATTTGTACCATTGGTTATAAAATTCCTTGAGGGTCGATCGATGCCGATGCTGGACGATCGCCCCCGGTTGAAACTCCCAACAATTTGGAAATTTGTGCTGCACCCGCCAACATAGATCCGCATCGCCCCCGGTAGCTAAGTAAGGGCGAAATAAACCCACTTCCCGGAGAATAGCCTTCCGCACCGCCAAATTTGCCGTTTGTCCGTAGGGTAAAAACTCATGGTTGAGGGTGTGGCGTTGGGAGAGAATATGAGTTTGCTCAGCGTAGATTTCTAACCAATTTTTGCTAGCTAACCCGGTAATTTCGCCCATGACCAGATGCACTTGCGGATTCTGGAAAGGCGGGATCAACTGCGCCAACCAATCGGGCTGGGGACGACAATCAACATCAGTGAAGACCACAATCTCGCCCCTAGCGGCTTTGATCCCCACATTTCTGGCGGCGTAGGCACTCTGGATCTCCGGGGCTTGGAGGGTTGCAAGATTGGGAAAGTTACTTTTTTTAATGATTTCTTGAAGAATCTCTGGAGTTCGATCGAGACTCTGGTTATCTACAATCAAATATTCCACCTGCAAGGGGTCAATGGTCTGCGATCGTAAGCACGACCAAAGATCAAGCAAATCTCGCTCACCGTTGTGGACAGGGATGATTACGGAGATGGTGGGAGGCATTGGGGGGAAGGAGGTAAGGGGAGTAAAGGAGGTAGAGGAGGTAGAGGGAGGTAAAGGGAGGTAAAGAAGGTAAAGGAGGTAAAGGAGGTAAAGAAGGTAAGGGGAATTGAGATTTTTGGAGGATAGTTAAGGAGTATTTAGGAGATTATTGGGGAGTAGTTATACGATTTCACTAAAGACATGAATACAAATAAGGTATTTTGCAGGGGCGCAAGGCTTTGCGACCTCTTTGCGCCCTCTTTGCGCCCTCTGTAGAGTTAGAAATCATAAGTAGAGTTAGAAATCATAAGTATTTCTATTTTTGTAAAATGGTATTACGTAAAATGGGATTAGAGGATGATTGGGGATTATTAAGGGGCTACTTGTAAATGTTCTACACTCTTTTCGTGGGGAATGGGGAGGGAACAGGGGCGAATTTGCAGTTCTTGGTAAAAATCTGCTTGAGATAACTCTACTTGAGACTGGGAAGTTAGGAGTAATAAAGCCCAAAAAATCGCTACTCGATCGCTGTTCTCGCTGGTGTGGGGGGTATGATTACCGGAATTACTTGAATTACCTAAAGATATTTCTAGTTGATGCTCTCTCCATAGTTGTACCAGATCATCAAGATTAATAAACTCCTGATCAGGATGCGATCGCCACCATGATTGCAATAGGGCTTCGAGGGCGATCGCCGTTTCCGTGAGGTTTTCTTGATGCGCCAACTCCAGTGCTGCCTTCAAAGTACCTTTTGTCGGTGGACGGCGGCGAGGGACGGGGATTTTTGTATCCATCTCCGCCTGAATCTCTTGGAGTTGCACAATCAAATCCTGCAACGTGACGGGGCGTTTTTGGAGAGTCGGGGGGACAGCCCGGAGCCGGATATGACGTTCTAGGTATTGAGGGGAGTAGTGGCGGCTAAAATCTAAATCCACCTCTTCCGGTGGTGGTAACTCTTCCGGGACTTCCTCTGCTTCTAGGGTTTCTGCCTTGAGCAAGACCAGCATGGAAGCCCACAAAAAAGCCTGTCCAGACTCTGAGAGGTCAGGATCAGACTGAAACGCCAACTCACTGAGGTAGCGATCGATAACATCAATCACCTGGACATCCCAAGGATCAATTTCTCCCTGTTGAGCCAGATCGATCAATTCAGCAATGGTTTCTTGGGCTGAAGTCATGGTTAATCGCTAATGATTGATAACGCCAAAAGCATTGCTCCAAATTTGGAAATCTAAGATATTCTGAAATATTCTAAGATACTGCCGACTCTTCTGGCTTCATGGTTTCACTAGCTACCGATTGACCCCCGGTAATTGCTTTATATTTATCTAAATCTTTTTCTAATTCATCAATCCGCTCATCTTTATTCCGCATCTGTCGCAACTGTTGGCGATACTCCAACTGGCGGAGCAGTCTATTCCAGACCCCAAACATCCACGCTAGCACAGCCCCCAGCCCCAAGGTCAGGATTAGCTCGATCGACAGAGGCGCTTGCACTTCCACCCCGCCTACAACATGAATTAGCACTGATTCTGTGTTCTCTAAACTAAACAAAGCCAAGGCTAAACAAAAGGCAAAAATAAATAAAAAATTGATTGCACGCATAACTGCCTATCTCCCTGAATATCCTGCAAAACTTACCAAGTAATATCCTAGGGCAAAAACCAGAGCAAAAATCAACTACGATATCAACTACCATGAAGTGTTGTTAAATAGCGTTATCAAACACCGTAAGATATTAAACCTTAAATTCCCCAATTCCCATGTCCCGTTCCCGTGCCTTGCAGTATTACATCACCGCTCGGTTGTTGTTGGCTCCGTTGATGTTATTGACGATCGTGACCATTGTGTTTTTGTTGTTGCGATCGACCCCCGGCGACCCCGTTGATGCCATCTTGGGAAATCGAGCCCCAGAGGTAGCCAAACAGGCTTTTCGAGAACGCTTAGGGTTATCCCTGCCCCTCCCCTTGCAATATCTCAATTATCTGGGCAATCTGCTCCGCCTAGATTTAGGAACTTCCATCACCGATCAAGGGCAGGTCGTCACTGAGGTGATCCAACAATTTTTCCCGGCTACCTTGGAGCTAACTATCCTCAGCATGTTGGTAGCAGTACTTGTCGGCGTGGGTATGGGAATGCTTTCGGCTTCCCGTCCGGGGACAATTTTTGATGTGGGGGGGCGGCTTTTTGGGATTATCACCTATGCCCTACCGATTTTTTGGGCGGGGATGATTGTGCAGTTGATCTTTGCTGTGCAACTGCGCTGGTTTCCCCTAGGGTCAAGGTTTCCGGCATCTTTGGAACCACCCCCCCACCATCACCGGGCTATTTACCCTCGATAGTCTGCTGTCGGGCAATCTGGGGAATTTCTTGATCTCCCTCCACCACCTTGCCCTGCCTAGTATTACCTTGGGGATATTAATCAGTGGCATTTTTGAACGGATTGTCCGGGTCAATCTCCGCCAGACCCTCAAGGCAGATTATGTGGAAGCAGCGAGGGCGAGGGGTATCCAAGAAGGCAAAATTTTGTTTGCCCATGCCCTGAAAAATGCCATGATCCCCGTGATTACCGTCTTGGGGCTGACCTTTGCCTCGCTCCTCGGCGGTGCGGTTTTAACGGAAGTTACTTTTTCCTGGCCGGGTTTGGCAAATCGATTATTTAAGGCGATCGAACTCCGGGACTATCCCATGGTGCAGGGAATTATGGTGTTTTTCTCTAGTATTGTGGTTTTTGCCAGTATTGCGATCGATATCCTCAACGCCCTCATTGATCCCCGCATTCGCTATTAAATCTCGCTCACCCATTTCCCTATGACCCTTGACCCCGATCAAGAACATCTCCCAGAACAGCAACAAGATCAGCAAATTCTCTCCCTGCCGACCTTGCCAGACTATGAAATGCGGTTATTGACAGCGATGGCTTTTTTCTTGGGCAGGAAAGTGAATCAACAGGCTGCCGCCGTAGTTGCAATGTATCTCCGGCAATCCCACGATCGCCTCCTCACCCAGACCGAATACTATGCCCATCGCCTCGGCATTTCTAAATGGGATTTGCTGGAACTCATCTCTGCCAACCCAGAAC
>JAAUUE010000307.1 GCA_012031635.1 Coleofasciculaceae cyanobacterium SM2_1_6
TTTTATAGGGTCGATAAATCATGAGACATTATAAACCAATTGTTTAAATTTTTATTTAGATTTTTGTTTAAATTCTTGTTTAAATCTTATCTTAGATTGCGCTCTTGGTCTTTTAGATCCTCGTACAAAAGCTCTAAGCCGATTAATACCCTTTCTCGATCGGATAGATCCCCGATAATCTTGCGTACTGGCGGGGGCAAAATCTTGGCGAGGGTAGGTGTTGCCATGATTTTATCTTCCTCTGCTAGCTGAGGATTGGCGACTACATCAATAACTTTTAGAGCATAAACTCCTCGAAATTCGTGTTCTAAGATATGCTTGAGAGTGGTCAGAGCCTTGACGGAGTTGGGGGTATTGCCAGCAACGTAGAGTTTGAGAATGTAGATTTTTTTGGGAGTAGTCATAGATTAAGTTTAGGGTTGTCAGTTATTTCTCAGGGGTTAACTACTACATTTCTCTGGGGATCGATCGACGGTACATTTCACAGAGGTGGGCGATAACATCAATGAGGGTTAAGCGATAATCTAGTAAAACTTCTTCACTCCGTCCTTCTAGTTTGAGCTGGTTAGAAAATTCGTCCATCAGATCCATATGAATTTCGACGATCTGGGGCACCGAGATATCGGCAAAAAATGCTCGATTCACTAAGTTATCTATGTCTTGGTTTAGTTTTTCATCTTCTGTGAAGTACTGAAGCACAATATGACGGTATTCTTGCTGGAGTTGGCTTAAAAGTTTTTGGCGCTCTTGATCAGATAGATTACGCCAGAACTGTTGAGAGTTTCTTTTATAATACACACCGAGGTATCCTAGCCTAGCTTTCAGTTTTTCAGATAGTTCATGGGGCATCAAGAAGTTTTTAATCTTGGAGTCACCAGAGAAAATATGTTTAGCCGAAATTTCTGAGGGATGAAGATGGCTGGCAAAATCTACAAATTGGGCGATCGCCTTGGTGATTTCTGGCAGGATTTCTGAAGCTAAGTAGTCATCGGCGCAGACTTCCGCCGGATGAAATAAATAGGTAGCTTGGTGGAGCAGTTCTGTTTTAGGGGAATAAACTGAATAGTCAGAGGTGGTAGAATTGGGGAAGATCACCATGGGCAAAAGAATTCCTTGCTCGTGGAGGCGGTTGATTACCGGGAGGAGGGTTCGATCGACCTGACAGAGGAGACAATCTATTTCCTGTTGCTTCTCTACCACACAACGACCAAATTCTATGGCAGAATCAAAGCTGTACAAATGATATTCATTTTCCCCCAGAACTGCTTTGAGCTTCTGGGACAATTCGGGAGAGGATACAAAACTACAGAGAGATAACTGCGTTAGCATTAATTATCGATCGGGTCTAGGGACTATTAAGCATAGGGCTGATTACTAAAACTCTTGAATAGATGGTATTTAGTCTTACTTAATATTTAACATTAATTTGTGTAAATGCAAAATGTCATGAATTGTAATGACATAGGTGATCACCCCCCTCTATCCAGTTCATAATTAGGAAAGTATGTCTTCTTCAACCTATGGGCAAAGCCTCAGATCAATTGGCAACTCTAGGAAATTTTGCTCCTATGTCTACTAATAAGACCAGCTTGCAAGAAGTTATCCAATTATTCCCCATTCTGCCAGTAGAGGCTCTTGACCTCGGAACTGGTCATTTTTGGGACGATGGACGGGGAGAAAGTTTTTCCTTGGGCAAGGCAAGGGAGCTAGATAATTGTTATGTCGTGGTTGATGGTGATCATCATCCCCTTGGTCTGTTTCGCAGCCAGCAATGGCATGAGCAGGTATTAGTGGACAGCCACGGGTATCAAGGGCTGATTAATCAGACTGGGAAGGAGTTATTGACCCTAGAACCCTTGACATTGATGATTTACCGGGGAGATCTAGGGGAGCTTTGGCAGCAGGTGCAACGGGAATTAGTCTATGCCCAGCAGTCAACCTGGGTATTAGTCGATGGTGCGGGAAAGTATTTAGGCGTGGTGGAACCTTGGCAGTTGTTGCAGTATCTTGCGCCACAGCTACATTTCTCTTCTCCAGAGGAGTCTGCCATAAAAAATATTTCTGAAAGTTCTTCTAAAAATAAAAGTTCTCAAAATTCTCAAAATATTTCTAAGTCTATTTATGCAAGAAACTCGCAGGAGGGTATTGAGGAAGGTTTTCCAAAACATATTTCAGAGCATATTTCAGAACATATTTCAGAGCATATTTCAGAACATATTTCAGAGTATATTTCAGAGCATATTTCAGAGCATATTTCAGAACATATTTCAGAGCATCAGCCAGCATCTTCTGCCTACTATGGGGATTTGGTGACATTACTAGAGCAGTTGCCTCTGCCCCTGATGCTCCAAACTGAAGACGGGGGGGTAATCAGTCAAAATGTCACTTGGCGGCAGCAGATTAATTGTTCTTTGCTGATGCGGACTGATCTAAGCTTTTCTGAGGAGCAGTTTTCGTTAAATTTGTTAAATCAAGGGGAGTCGGAGTTCGATCGAGCCAATACCAGCTTAGGCAGTCTGGAAAACCCTGAGCATCCAGATAATCTTGAAAGCCCTAAAAATCCTGAAAATCCCCCGGATCCCCGCCTATTTCGCCTGAAAACACCGAATCGAGTTTGGCAACTAGTCAAATTTCCCCTAGAAATTCAGCAATCTCCCACATCTCCTGTACTGTGGTTGGTTTTGGCTACAGATATTACTGAGCAGCAACAGGTAGCCCGGGAACTGGCGGCCAAGAATTTAGACCTAGTGCAACTAAATCGCCTCAAAGATGAATTTCTGGCTTGTATTAGCCATGAACTAAAAACTCCCCTCACCGCAGTATTGGGGCTATCTAGCCTATTGAAAGAGCAATCCTTGGGAGAGTTGAACGATCGCCAAAGCCGCTATGTCCATCTAATTCACCAGAGTGGACGGCAGTTAATGTTGGTAGTCAATGATATCCTCGACCTGACGAGAATTGAAACGGAGCAGGTAGAATTAGTCCTCGAGCCCGTGAGTATTGCCTCGGTGTGCGATCGAGCCTATACCCAAGCCCAACAGCGCATCCTCCCCCATCAAAACCAAGAAGAAGAATTCAACCCAGAGCATCAATTTACCCTGAAAATTGACCCAGCCCTAGAAATAGTCATCGCCGACGAACTCCGACTGCGGCAGATTCTCTCCCATCTCCTCTCTAATGCTCTCAAATTTACCGAACCGGGAGCCGCCTTGGGCTTAAATGTCAGTCAATGGTCTGGCTGGACAGCCTTCACCGTCTGGGATACGGGCATTGGGATTCCCCTCGACAAACAACATCTCATTTTCCAGAAATTCCAACAGCTAGAAAGCCCCTTGACCCGGAGATTTGACGGCACAGGACTGGGGCTAGTGCTGGCTCAAAGGCTGGCTCGACTCCACGGCGGGGATATTTCTTTTATTTCCCAACCAAACCGGGGGAGTCAGTTTACCCTCCTCTTACCCTCAGAAAATTTTCCCGAAGACTTATCGGATTTATCTGCTAAACCTTCCCAAAATTTCTCTCAAGACTTATCCCAATATTTATCCCAAGATTTGTCTCAAAATGTAGTTAACAGCCATCCTGAAGATTTATCTCCAGATTCGAGAATTCCCCTATCCCCAAATACCCAATCCCCAAGTTCCGCCCACGCTCCTACCCCGAAAAAATCTCTCCGTTCATCAAACCTGATTCTTGTCATCGAGCCTGTCTCCCAGTATGTCGAAAATTTGAGTCTCAACCTAGAAGCCCTTGGCTATCGAGTCGTCATCGCCCGGTGCGGCACGGAAGCTCTAGAAAAAGCCCGCCATCTCAAACCTTGCCTCTGTTTTCTCAATCCTCTCCTGCCTCTCCTGTCTGGTTGGGATGTGTTGGTACTCCTAAAATCCGATCCCCAAACCCAGCATCTCCCCATTTTGGTTACAGCGACCCAAGCCGAAAAACAGGAAGCCTACGCCCACCAAGCAGATGGTTTTCTGACTTTGCCTGTAGATCAAGATGTTCTCCGCCAGTGCTTAAACCGGATATTGCAGGGTGAACCCCAACACCCAGAGGACGATCGACCCATTAGTATTACCATTCTCATTCTCAGTCTCCAAGCCTCTCCAACTTCTAACCAATCCCCAGATTTTTCCTGTCTCAGCAATCTCCTCAACCAAGCCATTCGCCAAGACCCCAAGGGGATCAAATGTCGCATCCTCGAAGTGAATGACCTAGAGCAGGCAGAACTCCTGACCCAAGTGTGGCATCCCGATGTGCTGCTCCTCAACGGCAAAAATGTCGCCGAACTCACCCCCTGTCTCCAAGAGTTGGCTAGTCACCCTTCCCTCGCTCACCTGCCCCTCATCACCCTAGACCAAGACATCTCCGAGGCGGCGCATAAGCTGGGGAATCTCTCGGTGTTTCCTTGTCTGGCGGCAGATAGCTGCCTTTTTGACTCCGAATTGAGTGCCTGTCATTCGCTTTTGCAAGTTATTGAAATGGCAATCTTTAGTCATTACGGCAAATCTTTTTAGGGAGATTGAATCAGTTATCAGTTATCAGGGAAGGAGGTAAGGGGAGGTAAAGGAGGTAGAGTTATCAGTTATCAGTTATCAGTTATCAGTTATCAGTTATCAGTTATCAGTTATCAGTTATCAGTTATCATCACATCCTAGGTATTTTGGGAGAAAAAGGAAACTTGCAGGAAATTTTATGGATCAGGGCATAAATCAAGTAGTGGAGCAGAGTGTAGAGGGGGGGAATTTTTATCTGGGCTGTGCTGTGTGGGCGTACAAGGGCTGGGTAGGAGATTTTTATCCCGTTGGGACAACTAGCTCTCAGTTTCTGGCTCGTTATAGTCAGCAATTATCAATGGTGGAATGCAACTCTACTTTCTACGCTGTCCCCAAACCAGAAACCCTGCGCCATTGGCGAGAACAGGTGGATCCAGAGTTTCGCTTCTGCCCTAAGTTTCCCCGTGACCTGACCCATCAAGGGTTGTTAGTCCCTCAAGTTGCTGCTGCCCAGAAATTTATCGAGCAGATGCAGGAGTTGGGAGACAATCTTGGCTGTTTGTTTATCCAGTTGCCGCCCCAGTACGATCGCACCCAGCTTGAAGACCTCCAACAATTTTTAGCAATCCTATCTCCAGAGACGACATCCAAATATCCCAAAGTCTCCCTAGCCCTAGAAGTCCGCCATCCCAGTTGGTTTCAGCCCGTGGCTACCGAAAAATTAAATCAAGTCCTTGCAACAAATCACCTGAGTCGAGTAATTCTGGATACTCGCCCCATTTATGCCCAGCCCCGGACGATCGGACTAGAGTGCCGCAAGCCCGACCTGCCTGTCCAGTTTGCCACCACCGATGATCATGTATTAGTCCGCTACATCAGCCACCCTGATCCCCGCCGCAACCAGCCGTATTTACAGGAATGGGTCGAGTATATTGACCAATGGTTAGCTAAAGGTAAAACTATTTATTTTGCGGTGCATTGTCCCCAAGAAGAATATTCTCCTCAAAATGCTTTGATTCTGAGGCAACTTTTAGAAAATGCGGGAATTGCAGTAATACCGGAGCGATCGTCCCCACGAATTCTCTGCGATCGATAACTAATTCCC
>JAAUUE010000015.1 GCA_012031635.1 Coleofasciculaceae cyanobacterium SM2_1_6
CGCCAGTAGTCCGCATAGCGGGGGGTCACGAGGTTAAACGGACGATCTTTGTAGCGACGGCGTTGGTAAGGAACCATGTAGTCCCCAAAGTTTTCTTGGTATTCCGTAGAATCAATTAAACTATCCACAAAACCGCCCCAGCCTTGGGTAGCCGTGGTGATTGACCAAGCGATCGTCTCCTGTTGGTTGTAGGGTGCGCGTCCCAAGAACCGTTTCAGGCAGAGTTCCACAATCCGGTAGTTAGAATTGGTTTCCACCACTAATTTGTAGAAAGCCTCAGATTTGGCCAGCCCCCGGATAAAATCCTTCACAGAGATCGATCGATTCTTCAGTTGAGACTCTAGATTGCCTTGGCGATTGTTTTTGAGAATGGCGTGTTCACTAAAAACTTGGCGATAGGCAGCCCAGATCAAGGCTTCTAGATCACCACTGCCATTGCAATCTTCTAGGCGATAGATGCGGGGGGTGTCTTCATTAGGAACTTCATAACCAGCCACACGCTGATTTTGGGAAGCGGGGTTGTAATTAAGTAAAGGAATTGACATGGGTAATTATTAGTAATTATGGGTAATTATTAAACCTAAACCTGATCCTAAACTTTCCGTCCCGCCGGGATATAGCTGTAGGGTAAGCTTGCCCGTGTTGTCCGGAGTTTGGGGGTGTCAGAGTTATTATTAGTCATGTCTAGGAGGGGTTTGCTAGTCGCAAGGGAGGCAGCCCGATCGGCAAAAGGTTGATAATTGGGCTGGTTAGGAATAATTCCCTTTGCCATAGTCAAGAAATTATTAGGAATCGCCCGACGGACTTTTGGATTACTGACACCTTCACCATAGGTTTTAACTTGATAGTAGGAACGACCATCGAGGGCAATTTGTCTGCCTCTCCAGTATTCGCTATAGCGGGGGTTAGCAAGGTTAAAGGGGCGATCGCCAAAACGCCGCCGTTGGTAAGGAACGGTATAATCCCCAAAATTTTGGTTATACTCTTCCCCATCAATGATGGCATCAATAAAACCATGTAAACCTTTGGTCGCAATCACGATCGACCAAGCGATCTGCTCCTCTTGTCCATAGCTAGCCCGTCCCAAAAAGCGTTTGAAACTAAGATCTACTAAACGGTAATTAGAATTGGTATCCGCCACTAGCTGCCGATAAACCTCAGATTTACCCAAGCCCCGGATAAAGTCCCGGAGGGAAATTGCCCGATTGCGGAGTTGAGATTCTAAAAAAGTTTGGCGGTAGCTATCCAGAATTAGATGTTCACTAAAAATTTGTCGATAAGCAGCCCAGATCACATCACTAATTTCGTTATCAGAAATAACATCATTAAAGCGATAGATCATCTGATCATCTTCATCAGGGATCTCGTAACCATCTACCCGTTGATTTTGGGTAATCGGTGTAACTTTTAATAGGGGTAATGACATTTTTTTGTGTTATTTTTGCTTTCTCCACTGAAATTTATTTGTCAGTTATCAGTTACCAGTTATCAGTTATCAGTTATCAGTTATCAGTTATCAGTTACCAAATACTACTTAAAGTTTTTACTGTTCACTGCTTACTGTTCACTGTTCACTGCCCACTGAATCCTCGCCCGCACCGATCGATCGCTCTCTTGGTGTTGGTTCAAGAAATCTACCACTGTCTGCTCTAGCTCTTTCACTCTTGTAGCCAGCGCCTGCAAACCCGCCACCCCGGCATAGCGAATCGACCAATCCCCATCGGTACACAAGGAACTCAGGGCAGCAAACACCCGCCTTTGAGCTTCGCCTTGATCAGGACTGGGATCAGCACTGAAATTACTTTTGGGATTAGTATTGGGATCATTACTAGGCAAGGTTTCCCACCGCAAGTTGCCCAAACCCTTCGCCGCTGCCCGCCGGACACTGGGGGCAAAATCATTAGTGGCAGCGTTGATGAGTACTTCTAGGGACTGCCCAGAAGCAATAGTCGCTAAGGCTCGCATGGAGTAAGCTCTAGCTCCGTAGTTATACTCATCTAGCTGGGCAATCAGGGGAGCGACGGCCGCCTCTTGCCAACCAATCACCGCTCGGAGGGCGATCGCTGCTGCTGCTGGGTTGTTATAGCCAAATACTGCAATTAGAGCCGGAATCGCTGCTGCCGATTGAGAAGTAGCAAGGTTTTGCACCGCCACCATCAGAGCTTCAGGAGATTGAGCCTGCTCTACTGCTTGAATTTGTGCTTGAACTTGGGCTTGATTAGCTTCGGCACTAGCTTCGGGATTAGCCTCTGGGGGAGTTGTAGCCTTAGACATGGAAGCATCTCCAACAAATAAATTATGATTCCTAGCTAGTTTCGGCATGAACTAAGTTGAACTGAATAGTCATGAATTGAGTTAATTAAGTTAATTGAGTTACTAATTACAGCAATTATGATTTCTTAGTTTGATTTCTTAGTTATGAATTTATGTAAAACAAATAAGGATTTTATTTACATAAGTTTACATAAAGCTAATTAGGAACCACATCCTAGCTGATCATAGGATAAAAGTGACTGGGTAGCAATCTAGAAAGGCTTTAATCTCTGGGGATAAGGCTATTATTTATGAGTAATAGGTACTTGGTCTAGTTAAGATTTATGAAGAGTTTTCTACTTCCCATTCTGAATTTAATTGTTGTTGATGAATTTGCAGATCATTAGCGATCGAATCCCAGTTAATTTTTGAGTTAGTTTTTGAGTTAGTTTTTGAGTTAGTTTCTAGAAAATGCTCGATCGGAGTGAGTTCTCCCTGTTGCAGATAAACTAAGCTGGTGGCAAATTGTTGGGCAACGTCTAATTGATGATTGACCATGAGGATTGTCGTTTGCTGCTGTTGATTTAGCTCTACAAGAATTTGTAATAACTCTTCTGTACGTCCTCGATCGAGGGCAGAGGTGGGTTCATCGAGGAGCAGTACCGGGGGCTGGAGAATCAAAGCCCGGCAGAGACCGACCCATTGGCGTTGTCCGAGGGATAGTTGCTGTTCCGTCCGCCCCAGCCATGCCTGGGGAATATGAAATTTCTCGATCCAGTGACCCAAAGTTGCTTGAATTTTTGCTGGGGGCAGTTTTTGCAAAACCAAGGGATAAGCCAAAGCCTCCCGGACAGTCATTTCTAATAACCGCACTTCTTGAGTCACCAGCACGATCTGGCGGCGGAGAGCAACAGGGGAAATTTGTAGATAGTTCTGTCCTTGGAATCTTAAACTGCCAGAGGTGGGACTAGCTAAACCGTTGAGCAACCGAAAAAGGGTGGTTTTCCCCGAACCAGAACTGCCAATCACCGCCAAGCGATCGCCCCGGTGAATTTCCAGAGAAATATCCTTGAGGAGGTATCGATCGGTAATAGGATTAGCTAGACAGACTTGTTCGAGGGAGATCATGATCTAAAGATAGCGAAATAAATCCAAAATCCGTTGATGGAGTTGTTGCCATACGGGAATAGAGTCTTGGGTTTGCCTCAGGGGTGGGGTAGCTTGGAGGGCAGTGGTCAGTTCCGATAATATTTCTAGGACGATCGGTCTTCCTAGCTGTAGTTCTTGGAAAACTTGCTGTTGGGAAAATACCTGTTGGGGTGAGCCTTCTAGGATTAATCTACCTTGGTTGAGAACAAACACCCAATCTGCCCACCGATACACCAAGTTTAAGTCATGGGTTGCCATCAGGATCGTCGTTTTCTGAGCATGAATTTTCTTGAGGGCTGTCAGTAATTGTTGGGTATGTAATTGATCTAGATAGGCTGTCGGTTCATCTAAAATTAGCAATTCTGGCTCCAGCACCATCACCCCAGCGAGGGAAACCATTTTTTTCTGCCCCAAACTCAATGATGAATTGGTTTATGAGTCAACTCCTCTAGCCCTAATTGGGCGAGGGATCGATCGAGCTTTAGTTTAATTTCTGCCTCTGGCAAATCCAGATTATACAAACCATAGGAAATATCCTCCGCCACGGTAGTCGCCACAATTTGCTGATCGGGGTTTTGAAATACTAACCCGACTTTTTGCCGGAGTTGCATTAGGGATTTATAAGCATAGTCCAACTCTTTTCCTCGCCAGTACACCCTACCTTTTTGGGGCTGATACAAACCATTTGCTAATAAAAATAAAGTACTTTTGCCACACCCATTCTGGCCAATTACCGCACACCTCTTCCCTAGGGGAACCCGGAGATTTAAGCCTTGGAGAGCTGCCTGTTGAGTGCCGGGATAACTATAATAAACATCCCTTAATTCGAGGATTGCCTCAGTCATTAGTTCAGGAATTGGTTCTGGGATTGGCACTGGAGTTATTTCTAAAAATTAACCTTGGGATTAGTTCTATCGTTATTGTAGGTAAAACTCTACACCGATTAAGACAATGCAGCCGATCGTGCTTTCTAATAAATAACGCGGGGAGGTTTGATAAACAGCAAAATTATTTACTTGAAATTTCCCCTGAAACCCTCTAGTTTGCAGAGCTAGGTAAGATTGATGATATTGATAAATAGTATCTTGAAATAATTGTCTAATTAACAGGCTCAAGCTGTAGAAATAACGCCCTAAATTTTGATATCCCAGTCGAGATTGTTGAGCTGTCCATAGAGAAGTCGCCGTGGCAAGGAGGAGAAAAATAAACCGATACATCAATAATAAAATTTCGCTAACTACTAGAGGTAGCCCTAGTTTAGTAAAAATTCTCAGCAGGGCATTAAAAGGGATGGTGAGCATGACAAAATAGAGGCAGGAAGTGGCAGCGATCGCCCTCAAAAATATTACCAACGCCACACTACTACCCTGCAAACCCCAGTATAGATAGTGATTTCCCAATGCTAAACCCCAATACACATCAGTTTGGATAGCTGCGACATGCCCCACAGGCACTAGATTAATCACCAAAGCTGGCAGGCTACTCAACCAAAAGAGGATGACTAAATAGAGCGATCGCCAATAAATCCGCCAAGGAATTTCGGCATAAACCACGACCCAAATACCCAGCCAAATAATAATTAATCCTTGGGTTAAGGGATGGGCAACTAAACTGATCCCCAAAACAAAAGCCGCAAAAATTAGCTTCTGCTCTGGGGGAATTGTGTTTAATTTGTTGGTATAAGCAAAGGCATCTAGCTGCAATCTCATGTCTAGTTTTTATCTCCAGCCGGGGAATTAATTGGGGAACTGGGGGATTCGATCGAGGCTTGCGAGGAATTTTGAGAACGTCCTCTAGATAAGCCCATCACATAACCAATTACTCCAGCCCCAAGGGCAGCTTGAGTAGCGAATAATAAACTAGCAACTTCACCACTAGCAGGGTCCAGTAAAGGCTGAAACCAAGGTTCATATTCTGGCTGAAGTTCTTCGATTGCTTGCCCTGCCTGATCATCGGCTCCAGCAAATTCCGCATCCTTGATTAGAACTAGGGGAGCGATCGACAACACGACAACCCCAGCCAGTAATAACCAATTCTGCCAACCTGTTGATGCTTGTTTCATAATTTCTGCTCCACAATATATTTTCTACAAAATTCTCTACAAAATTCTCTACAAAATTCTCTACAAAATTCTCTACAAAGCAAGTAGGGTGGAGTCTTGACTCCATTACCCTATAAAATTTGGGACTCTATAACATTTGAGGATATTATTCCGGCACGGCGGTTTTAATGAGCTTGAGAATTGCCAATTCCTTACCGTTGTAAAGTTGAAGCCAATTCCAGACCAAAACTGTCAATAAACCTTCACTAATTGCCAAGGGAATTTGCGTAACGGCAAAGATCGTAGCAAACTTGATAAATGAGGCAACAAATCCGCCCTCTGCTGCTGGAAATGCCAGAGCCAGTTGACCAGAAGTGACGATGTAGGTAGCCAAATTACCCAAAGAAGCAGCGAGGAATATAGCTATTTTCTGCTTGTTCGTTAATTGCATCACTAATTGATAGACTCCGTAGGCAACAAAAGCCCCCACGATCGCCATGGAAAACCCATTGGCTCCTAGCGTTGTCAAGCCCCCATGCGCCAAGAGTAAAGCCTGAAACAGCAGCACCATTGTCCCCAAAACTGCCATGGAAAGAGGCCCAAACATCACTGCCCCCAAGCCGATCCCCGTGGGATGAGAGCAACTACCCGTCACCGAGGGAATTTTCAAAGCTGACAAGACAAAAGTAAACGCTCCCGCCAGGGCAAGGAGTAATTTTAGTTCTGGGTTGGCTTTGGTAATGCGGACGATCGATCTGATCCCCAATACCAGAAAAGGCAAAAATACCAACCACCAAAAAGCTGCCCAAGCCGGCGGCAGAAAGCCTTCCATAATATGCATTCCGTAGGCAGGATTTGCCCCGCCCATCACCAGATAGCAACTCAGCCCCGCCATCAATAGCAGGCTCATAACTTTATACTTTTGACGCATAAACACAATTTTCTCCTATGGGTTCTTGTCTGTCTCAAAAATCCTGAAAAAGCCCTAAAAAACAGACTTCTGATTTTTGGGGATTAATTCTTGGGGATTAATTCTTGGGGATTAATTCTTGGGGATTAATTTGGGGTATCTCAAGTTTGGTAAATTTGCCTCTAAACTGGATCATAGAATCGTTAGAATGATAATCATTATTACAGGAAAACTGCCAAAAAATTACTATTAGGACTTACGCACAATAAGGTTTTATCCACTTTTAGTAGGGGTAAGGTGGGCAATGCCCGCCCTACGTCTAGGGTCTGGGCGTAAGTCCAGACTATTTCTGTTACAAATTTTGTTGTAAAATCACCCGAAATCCTTGCAATCCCTACTCTTCCTGCTGTTTACACAAAGAAGGAATGCTTACCAGAGTAGATAAAATATCCCTAGCTACAGGGAAAAAACAAAAATATTGGAGCATATCCGTACCTCGCGGAGAAAGTGCTAATTAGGTTTGATTGGCGGGCATTCTGACTCTTTTAGTTAATTTCCTGCAAATATTTCTTTACGAACATACTGGCAAAATCACCAAAATTACAGTTGCGGGACAGCGCTGGACTCTCACCAGACTTTCCCCCTTACCTCTAGTAGCTGTTCTCTACCAGAACCAATAAATTTATTTCCAGATTATGACCTAGAAGCGGAAACTTTAATCAACAATTTTTGTAAAGCAAAGATGTCAAGTAGGAATTCTGTTGCCGGAGATTCTAGAAAAATGCCTAGCAGCGAGGCTTAAATAACTGCCTTAAAAATTTGTAAAATTAGCCCAGTGCCAAAGAGTAAGCTGATCCCCATAATTCCGGCGAGGGGCTTGTGATAGTAACCAATTAGCCAAGGTTTTGAGGAGTTAACTGGGTTCGGATATTGGAGGAGTTGAGCCGTGTCGATGGTGGCGATCGCCACGATCCAACCAGCATGTAGCCCGATCGCCAAACCCAAACTACCCCCCGCCGCTAATCTGGCGACTACTAACACCATGCCCATTAGCCACAATCCCGGTATTTGGGGCAGAGTTTCCTGCTGTTCCCAGAGCAAATGCAGTACAGCAAAAATTGCGCTAGAAATCATAGCAGCCACCCACAGGGAATAATCTTGCTGCAAAATATTCAGGAAAACTCCCCGAAATATCAGTTCTTCCACGCCACTAATCAAGAGGGCGATCGCCAAAGTCGGTAAAACTATTGGCAAGATCACCGAAAAAAGTAGTAAATTTAGTTTATTTTCTGGAGCTTTTTTGATGACCTTCTCTTGATTTTCTCCATGGTTTCCTGGATCATCTCTTGGTAAACCTCGCCACAAAACCCAGCCCCAAACTAGCTCTAATCCGACTAAAACTCCTACCCCGATCGTCCCGATTAGCAACCCCAAACTTATTTGCATCCAGAAACTAATCCCCCATACCCAGCCGTAGTCCCGGAGGCTAGTTTGTTCAACTTGAGTAACCCCCCAGAAAACTCCGAAAAACACCAGATACAAAGTACCGACTAGGGCTAATTTTTGAGTTCCTGTAATATTTTTCTGCCACCGCCATTGGCAAATGATCGCCACAATTATCCCCCAAGGCAACCAAACGATGAGCCAAATCAAAAGTAGGAGAAAAATTTTTAATAATGATGGAAAAGCTGCCAGAGCCGGAAGCCACTGGTCAGCAGTTGTGATTGAAAACATCATTAATTAATGTTTGGTTAATGGCGGGAGTAGTGAGAAAAATTATTCGGGAGCAGGCTTGATCTGATCAAACAATCCTACTCTGGGTCCTGATCGTTGCCAATCTGTTTGAGGTGAATATGTTTGTAGCCAAGTTTGATTTCAAATTCATCTCCCTGCTTTAGTCCCATCTCTTTAGTATAGGTTGCACCAATCACGATTTGACCATTGGCATGAACACTAACTCGATAGGTTGGTTCCCGTCCTCGCCCATCTTTTGCCCCTTCTGGATCGAGGGGAACACCTTTAGCACCAAGGACTGCATCGTAGAAATCAGTTAAATTTACTCTGATCTGACCATCTTTAGCTTCGGTATAATAGCCACAGCGCTTTGCTGTTTCTCTGCGAGGGAGGTGAGAAAGCTCCTTAACTTTTTGTAGTAGTGCCTTGCCTGTCAAGGGAGCAGTTGTAATTTCTGACATAAATTTAGTAAACCTCCTAATTACCCCAATTAATAGTTAAACAAACCAGTTGGTATTTCTTGAAATCTATCATAATAGAAATATAGCTCTAAATACTACTTATTTAGCTACTCTATTACTAAATCTGAAAAAAAACTTTCTAGAATACTAATTTTTACATATCGAGATGATAATTAGGTTAAATCATCCTTAGTAATCTAAATTAATCTGGAATATTTTTAATTAGCAAATTCTATCTGACAAATTTTATCCAAGGAATGATACTTAGCAAGTTTTAGACAATGAATTTTAGCTTGGAATTTTTAGCTCGGATTTTTAGCTTCAGAATTTTGTCATCGACATTCTGTTCTTTAGAATCGATCGCAATTTTGGATAATGAATTTTAACTTCAAGACTCTAACTATAGTTATGAAAACTCCATATCAAAAAACTAGATCAGAAAACTAGACTCCTGAAAATCGGCAAACTATCTTAAACTAAAAATAATTATCTATAAAAATCAAGTCTATGGAAGTGCAGTTTCAAGTAATTCGTCAGCACCAAAATCAACAACCCCGGATTGAAACCTATCAGTTAGATGTGGAGCCGGGGCATACTATTCTTGATTGCCTGAATCGGATTAAGTGGGAGCTTGATGGTTCCTTAGGCTTTCGGAAAAATTGCCGCAATACTATCTGTGGCAGTTGTGGAATGCGGATTAACGGCAGGGCGACCTTGGCTTGCAAAGAAAATATTGCTGGGGAATTGGCAAGATGTGAAACTAATGCAACTACAGGGCTACCCCAGATGACGATCGCTCCCCTCGGTAATCTGCCAGTAATTAAAGACTTGATTGTGGATATGCAAAATTTTTGGCAGCACCTAGAATCCATTGATCCTTACGTGAGTACAGAGGCAAGAAAAATTCCAGAGCGGGAATTTCTTCAGACCCCGGCCGAACGATCGCAGCTCGAAGCCACAGGTAACTGTATTATGTGCGGAGCTTGTTATTCTGACTGTAACGCCAAGCAAGTCAACCCCCGATTTTGTGGGCCCCCATGCCCTAGCCAAGGCTTACCGCATGATTGCCGATCAAAGAGATGGAGAGACTTCCAGCCGCCTAGAAACACAAAATCAAGGCACGGATGGGGTGTGGGGCTGTACCCGTTGCTATGTGTGTAACACCGTGTGTCCCATGGGCGTGAATCCGATGGATCAAATTAGCAAAATTAAGCAAAAAATTCTGGCTCAAGCCCCAAAAGATTCTAGCCAAGCTAGTCGGTCTGTGCGCCATCGGCAGACTCTGGTGGAGCTAGTGAAAGAAGGTGGCTGGATTGATGAACGGAAGTTTGGAGTCCAAGTAGTAGGCAATTCCTTCCGAGATTGGCAGGGCTTATTAAGTTTGGGACCTCTTGGCTTGAGGATGCTGGCAAAGGGTAAGTTTCCTCTATTTTTTGAGGCTTCCGAGGGGACTAAAGAGGTGCGATCGCTCATCAATGCTGTCCGCAGCCATGACCCCAAATCAGAATCCTAACCTTTTAGTTAATTAGTTATCTCCGCTAATTAATTGAGTTAGCTAATTCTGCTAAGCGCTCCTGCTGGTCTTGGGAAATACAGCACTGGATTACTTCTTCAATATCCCCTTCTAAAAGTGGGGTGAGGGTAAAGTTTTGTCCTAGGCGATGATCCGTAACTCGATTATCTTTGTAATTGTAGGTGCGGATTTTTTCCGATCGAGAACCAGTCCCCACCTGCGATCGGCGCATCGAAGTTACTTCATCCTGCTGTTCCCGTAATTTAATCTCAAAGAGTTTTGCCCGGAGAATTTGCATCGCCCGTTCCCGGTTCTTGAGTTGGCTGCGTTCTTCTGTACAAAAAACCCGAATCCCCGTCGGTTTATGGATTAAATCCACCGCCGTTTCTACTTTGTTGACGTTTTGTCCCCCCGCTCCCCCAGACCGAGCCGTGGTCAACTCGATTTCCTTGGGATCAATGTGGACTTCTACCTCATCTACTTCCGGCATGATCGCCACTGTCGCCGTGGAAGTATGCACCCGTCCCCCCGCTTCCGTGACAGGAACTCGTTGGACTCGGTGGACTCCGGCTTCAAATTTGAGTTTGCTATATACCTGCTCGCCCTTAATTTCTAAAACAGCTTCCTTGAAGCCGCCCATTTCTGCCACAGATTCGCTCAACAGGGAAACTTTCCAGCGCTGAGTTTCGGCATAGCGGGAGTACATTCTCACCAAATCTCCAGCCCAAATACTCGCTTCGTCACCACCGGTTCCCGCCCGAATTTCTAGCATGATGTTGCGATCGTCATTGGGGTCTCTAGGTAGGAGCAGTATTTTCAGTTTACTTTCTAAGCTCTCAATTTTTTCTTCTAGCTCTGCCACTTCTAGGGAGGCTAACTGCTGGAGTTCATGATCGCCCCCGGCTTCCTTCAGTACCTGTCTAACTTCTGTCAATTCCGCTTCGGCTTCTTTCCATTCTTCGTAGGTATTGACGGTAATTTCTAGAGATGACCTTGCCTTGGCAATCCGTTGGAATTCTTGGGGATCCTTTGCCACATCAGGGTCGCCTAGCTTCCGGGTCAACTCGTGAAAAGTTTGTTCTACCGATTGTAATTTATCTAATAAATAAGTTTCAGCCATGATTATTTGTCCTTTTGTCTAGCTCCTAATCTAGCTCCTAATAAATCTTTATAAATGTGCAAATATAGATGAGCTAGAGCCACTGAAGATTTCATCGACGGATTCTATCGACTCGATCGAGAGTTTTCAGTAGTTTCTAGCTCCAAACTTGTTCAGGATTTAAAGGATTTATTGGTGATCTTACCAACGCCAACAATAGACTCAACATCAAGGACTGCTACTTTTTGCCCACACTTTGAATCTCGTCAGCTTCCTCCAACATGCCATACTTCCGGAGGAATCTTTCGACCCGACCTTCAGTATCCACAATTTTTTGGTTGCCAGTATAGAAAGGGTGATTGCCCGACCACATATCAACGTGGAGTTCTGGTTTCGTGGAGCCGATCGTCATGATCACCTCACCATTGCAGTAAACCTTTGCTTCGGGATACCACTGGGGATGAATATCTTGTTTAGCCATAATAATTCTCCTGGGAAAAGTTATTGAAAAATTGTTAAGAAGTTGTTAGAAGATGCCTAAAAATTTCACCGTAGGGGCGTAAGGCTTTGCGCCCTTTTAGAAGTTTGCAAGAAATTACCCAAAACCAACCACAGCTAAATTTATAGTTAAATCTTTGCCTACCGTTTGGAGTACTGGGGAGCTTTCCGGGCTTTGTGCAGACCGTATTTCTTCCGCTCCTTGGCTCTGGGGTCACGGGTCATGTAGCCTTCAGCTTTCAGGGGCTTGCGGTTTTCTGGGTCTAGTTCACACAAAGCCCGGGCTACTCCCAGACGTACCGAGTCAGCTTGTCCAGTCAAACCACCACCATGGGCATTCACCAGAATATCGTACTCATTTTCTAAACCGAGGGTTTCTAGGGGAGATTTTGCCACAGTCAGATAGTGGGCATTGTGGTTAAAGTAGTCAGTACCAGTCCGACCATTCACCACCACTTCACCACTGCCGGGGACGAGACGAACCCTAGCGATCGCCGACTTCCGCCGTCCTGTACCCCAATATACTGCCTTGCCACTTTGTTCAACGGTTGCCATAATTATTGATCTCCTGGAATTGTTTTAATAGCTAATACGGCCGGCTGTTGGGCTGCGTGGGGGTGGGTATCTCCCTTATAGACCTTGAGCTTGGTAAATAACTGCCGTCCTAGGGAATTTTTGGGCAACATGCCCTTCACCGCTTGCTCAATAATTCTTTCGGGAATCCGGTCTTGGAGCTTATCAAAGGTTTCCGTTTTCATGCCGCCCGGACGACCAGAGTGACGGCGATAGACTTTTTGAAACCGTTTTTTGCCTGTCACTGCCACTTTATCGGCATTAATCACAATCACAAAATCCCCAGTGTCCATGTGGGGAGTAAAAGTCGGTTTATTTTTGCCCCGGAGGACGGTGGCAATTTCGGAAGCAAGGCGACCGAGGCGCTGGTCGGCGGCATCCACCACATACCAGTTCTGCTCGATCGAGACCGGGGGAAGATAGGTTTTTTCCATAATTTTTAAGTTTAGATTGAGTCTAGATTTAACGTTTAGTTAGGTGTTAGTTAAATAGTTAGTTATTTGTACTAGTTGGCTGGAGTAATTAGCTGGGCAAAATCAAAATTCCCCTTATCTATTTAATTGGAATTTGGGCTGGGTGTCAAACCAGAGTTCTGGGGGGAATGGGTGATCAGGGTAGCCGACCCGGAGGAAACATAGACCCTTAGCGGGGGCAGAATGCTTTACCTCTTGGCGTTGTTTTTGTTGCCAAATCTGGGTAAACTCTTGGGGCGATCGTTCCCCCCTCCCCACCTGCACCAACATCCCCACCACCAACCTCACCATGCCATACAAAAAACCCTTAGCCTGCATCTCGATATAAATAAAATCCCCCTCTCGATGACAAGCCACCTCCTGCATTTCCACAAGGGAGTCCCGCCGTTTTGATCCCGCTCTCTGAAAAGCTGCCAAATCATGGTTGCCCACCAACGGTTCCAGCACTCCCCGCATTGTTTCTACTGACAAGGGAGCATGGTAGTAATGCCAACACCAAGGATGGATAAACAGGTTAGGGAGGGCAGCGGTGTAGATGGTGTACCGATAGCGGCGATAACTAGCGGAGAACCGAGCGTGCCAATCAGCGGCAACTCCGGTGGAGGCTCTGATAAAAATATCTGGGGGTAACTGGGTATTCAGGATCGCCGCCCATTTCTGGGGGGGGATTGTCCCCGTTGCATCAAAATGTGCCACCATGGCTGAACTATGCACACCACTATCAGTCCTTCCAGCCCCGTGCAGAATCACTGGTCTACCTTGCACTTTACTCAAGAGATCTTCGATTTCTCCTTGGACTGTGCGGTGGTGGAGTTGACGCTGCCATCCAGAAAAGTTTGTGCCTAGATATTGAATCAATAAAGCTACCCTGTGGTTAGGTAGACTAGAAGGATTCATTACAGCAGTTCAATCACAGCCATTTCGGAGTTGTCGCCCCGCCGTGGCACAGTGCGGAGAACTCTGGTATAGCCACCATTTCTATCACCGTAGCGACTCTGGACATTGGCAAAAAGTTTGTGGACTAGTTGCTTGTCGTAGATGTAACCTAGGGCTTGACGGCGGGCTTCAAGGGAACCTTCCTTCGCTAGGGTGATCATTTTTTCGGCGATCGGCTGCATTGCCTTAGCTCTAGTTCTAGTAGTGGTGATTTTGCCATGGCGGATTAGTTCCGTGGTTAAAGCTCTAAGGAGAGCCTTCCGTTGGTCAGCAGGTTTGCCTAGTTGGGCAACACGACAACGATGACGCATAATAGTTATCCAATATTAAGTAATTAATAGGGTTAGGAATAGCAAAAAATTGGGAAAATTATTTACCCGCTTTTTCTTGAGGGAGAGTAATACCCAAGCGTTTTTGGAGAGCATCAATGACTTCATCAGCAGATTTCTGCCCAAAGTTTTTGATCTCCAACAGGTCTTCTTGGGTATAAGCCAAGAGGTCTGCCACGGTATTAATCTGCGCCCGTTTGAGGCAATTGTACGCCCGCACCGACAACTGGAGTTCCTCGATCGGGATTTGACTGGTGGGATCTGTATCCATTGGATACTCATCCTTGATGGGTTCGAGGCTAATATCTTTGAGAGGATTGAATAACCCCACTAAAATATTCGCTGATTGGGACAGGGCTTCTTGGGGAGTTAGACTGCCATTAGTCCAAATTTCCATGATCAAGCGATCGCGCTCTAGAGAACCATCAATTCTGGCATCTTCAACACTATAGTTAACCTTACTTACAGGCATAAACACAGCATCGATCTGCATAAAATCAAGGGAACTAGCTTCTTCCCGACCCCGGTCGATCGCCCGATAACCCTTGCCCCGCTCAATCCGAAACTCCATTTCTAGTTTCGCCCCGGCTGCCAGAGTCGCCACGTACTGCCCCGGATCTACAATCTGCACCTCGGAAGGCAAGTCAAACTGTGCAGCCCGGACCGTAGCTGGACCAGTGATCGCTACCCGACCAATCTGGGGCGTGGTTGTATGACTCTTGAAAACTATTTCCTTCATGTTTAGGAGAATTTCTAAAACATCCTCCCGGACACCCGGAATAGTTGCAAATTCATGGGTAACTCCAGCAATCCGCACTGCTGTCACTGCTGACCCATCAAGATTAGACAAAAGTACCCGCCGCAGGGCGTTACCCACGGTAGTCCCTTGACCCCGCTCTAGAGGTTCAAGAATAAATTTGCTATAATGACCTTGGTCTTTGTTAGTTTTGGACTCTACACACTCGATCTGAAATTGTGCCACTTTGTTACCTCTTCTGCCGATTAGAAATTTTGGCTCGTAAGCATTGGCAGTTATTACCAGCTTAGAAATTTTCTTGACTCAGGAATTAAGCCTTGAAGCTACACTCTGGTGATTGCCTCAGTTTTTGAGAGTTAAGATAAAAGCTAAAAGTAAATTTAGTCAAACCTTTAATTTAGTTCAACAAGCCTAAACTCGCCGGCGTTTTGGGGGGCGACAGCCATTGTGGGGAATCGGCGTAACATCCCGAATTAGGGTGATTTCTAAGCCAGCTCCCTGTAAGGCTCGGATAGCCGTTTCTCTACCGGCTCCAGGTCCACTGACCATAACTTCTAACTGACGCATTCCCTGGTCTACAGCCCGCCGTGCTGCGGAGTCCGCCGCAGTTTGCGCCGCAAAGGGAGTGCCTTTTTTTTGCCCCCTTAAAGCCACTGGAACCAGCAGAAGCCCAAGAAATAACATCTCCCTTGGTATCGGCGATCGTGACGATGGTGTTATTGAAAGTAGACTGGATGTATGCTGTACCACTAGGTACGTTACGCTTGATTTTTTTTGTGCTGCTTTTTTTAGTTGGTCGTGCCATATCTATATTAGTTACTGGATTCGATACTGTAATTGAGTGAACAAACTAATTTTCTAGAGTAATTCAGAAGAAGAGGAATAATTTCTAACTTCACCCTAGGAATACTACTTCTTACTAGGAGCTTTTTTCTTCCCAGCCACAGCGACTCTCCTGCCCCGTCTAGTTCTGGCGTTAGTCCGTGTCCGTTGTCCTCTAACTGGCAAGCCCATCCGGTGACGACGACCTCGATAAGTACCGATGTCGATTAACCGCTTGACATTCATGGCTTCCCAACGCCGGAGATCCCCTTCGATTTGGTAGTTGGTCTCAATGTTGCCCCTAAGAGCCGCCACCTCAGCATCAGTAAGATCCTTGACACGAGTATCAGGATTTACCCCCGTTGCCTTGATTACAGCTTTCGCTCTTGTCAACCCAATTCCGTAAATATAAGTTAGACCAATTTCTACCCGCTTATCACGGGGCAGGTCTACACCAGCTATCCTAGCCACACTAGTTACTCCCTATTTTTTTAGCTATAATACAAAGTTTATTTCGATAACCCAATAAACTATCCCTGACGTTGCTTATGCTTCGGGTTGGAACAGATTACCATCACTCGTCCGCGTCGGCGTATGACACGGCACTTTTCACAAATCTTTTTAACGGATGCGCGTACTTTCATGTTTTTATCAATAACTACAAGCTCTTGATTATAGCACTTTATAAGAGTTTTTTCTAGAGAAATTAAATTTTTTCTGGGATTTTAGTTACTTTTTGTTACGGAGGCGGTAGGTAATGCGACCTTTGGTTAAGTCGTAGGGAGTTAGTTCTACCTTGACCCGATCGCCGGGGAGGATTTTAATATAGTTCCGGCGAATCTTCCCAGAGATGTGTGCCAGTACATTAAAACCATTGTCTAAATCAACACGAAACATCGCATTGGGTAAAGACTCCATCACTGTCCCTTCCATTTCAATCAGATCTTGTTTAGCCAATTTCCTATAACCTCAAGTTTGCCCAATTCTCAGTCTATAATTTTAACATATTTTATTGATCCAAAACTATTCCCATTTTAGGGTATAACCTTAAAATCTTTTTTAAGTGGTCAGCTAGGTGCTCAAGTTAGAAGATTAAATTAGAAGATCAAGTTAGGCAGTAAGTTTTTTTAGTTCATCTGTAATGACCTCTAGGGAACGATCGCCATCTACCGTAACTAAAGTTGTATTTGAACTTTTTTGATAAAAATCGATTAGAGGGGCAGTTTCTTGACCATAAACGACTAATCGATTGCGGATTACCTCTTCCGTATCATCACTTCTCCCTTCTAGTTCTGCCCGCTTGCCTAACCGACTCACGAGAACTTCATCCGCCACAGTAATATTGATAGCTAAGTTACAGGACTGATTAATTTCTGGCAAGAGAGTTTCTAGAAAATTTGCCTGAACTAGCGTCCGAGGAAACCCATCCAAGATCCAGCCTTGGGTCTGGGCATCAGTCTGCTGGAGTCGCTCTCGGACTAGCTCTTGGAGGACACTATCAGGCACTAGATCACCCCGATCCATATAAGCCTTGGCTTGGAGACCAACAGGCGTTCCTTCTTGTTTCGCCTTTCTCAAAATCTCCCCAGTGGAAATGTGGGGAATACCGAGGTAGTCTGCCAGAATTTTAGCTTGGGTTCCTTTCCCAGCTCCGGGAGGACCAAGGAATATTAACCGATTTTTAGTCATAAATATATTTAATTAGTTCAGCTTAATTAAGCGATCGACTCAAATAACCACAATAAAACCACAATCGTAAATAGCACGGCAAAACTCAGTTGATATTCTCAGAATAATAACCGGGAGAGTAACTACTTAAGCTGGAGTAAGCTGGTAATTCCCCTCCCCCGATCGAAACCTTCTGGATATCAACCCAAATCTATTGCTTGATCATGCCTTCGTAACGTTGAGAGATCACATAGGTTTGAATTTGTTTGGCTGTATCGATCGCTACCCCCACCAAAATCAACAGGGAAGTTGCCCCCAAACCTTGGAAGGTAGTCACATTAGTAGCACTTTCCACCGCCGTCGGAATCACCGCCACAAATCCAAGGAATAAGGCTCCCAACAGGGTGAGACGGTTCAACACTTTTTCTAGATATTCACTGGTGGTTTTCCCCGGACGAATCCCCGGAATTGTTGCCCCCATTTTCTTCAAATTCTGGGACATATCTACAGGATTCACGACTAGGGAAGCATAGAAATAACTAAAGAACAGAATAAATATCAGATAGACAATCACGTAGGGAATTGAGTTGGGTCTGAGGGCGTTGGCAACCTGCGCTAATATTTGGCTAAAGCCAGACACTTCCCCCTCTCCTTGTCCAAACTGCGCCAAGGATGCAGGTAAAATCAATACAGAAGAAGCAAAAATGATCGGCATCACTCCGCCTTGATTGAGACGGAGGGGTAAATAACTCTTTTGTTCCCTGTACAAGCGCTTGCCAACTTGACGTTTGGCAGAAATGATCGGAATTCTTCGTGTCCCTTCTTGGACAAACACGATCGCCACGATCATAATCAGGAATACCAATAATAGGATGGCAACTCGACCGACAATCTGTCCATCACCACTCTGGGCTAATTCCAAAGTTTGCCCCAAGGAACGAGGCAGTACAGAAACAATACTGACAAAAATAAACAGCGATGCGCCGTTCCCAATCCCCCGCTCAGTAATTAACTCTGACATCCACATCACAAACATGGAGCCAGCCACCAGAGCCAGCATGGTCTGCACGGTAAAAACAATCCCCGGATTGACGGCGTAACGTTGCACCCAGAGAGCAATCCCTGCACTTTGGAGAATCGACCATCCCAGGGCCACATAACGGGTAATCTGGGAAATTTTCCGTCGTCCTGCTTCTCCTTCATTTTTTTGGAGATTTTCGAGGAAGGGAACTGCGGCGGTGAGGAGTTGAATAATAATCGAGGCGTTAATGTAGGGAAGAATCCCTAAAGCAAATAAACCTAGGGCGGAGATCCCCCCCCCAGAAAAAGTATCTAAAAAGCCAATGATTGGGCTGTTTCTAATATCTCTGGCGAAGGAGACTCGATCGATCCCCGGAATTGGAATTGCCACCCCTAGGCGCAACAAGATCAGTAAGCCGATACTGTAAAATAATCGCCCCCGCAGACCAGCAGCCTTCGCCATTTGCATGAAAGTCTCTTGAGCGGAGGGAGTTTTATCTCTGCTATCTACCATAAATTATGACCAATAATTTCTCGCTAATTTTTATTATCAAATCCAAGATTTGAGATTTTAATATAAATTTAATATATATTATCTGGAGAAATTTTGCCCCGCCTAGTTTTGCTATCTCCACTGGTGAAAGTCTCTTCAACCCATTACCGCTACAGGGTAGGTTGCCAAGCGATCGAAGTAGAAAGAAATCACTCAATCTAATTGCCCGATCAAAGGAAAGTTGCCCAAAGCTCGGAGGGGAAAGACCTAGGGCGACCTAGGCTTGTTTGTAGCCAGTCACAACTTCCCAGGTTCCCCCAGCAGCTTCGATTTTTTCCTTGGCACTGGCAGTAAAGGCAGCGGCTTTAACGTCGAGTTTCACAGTTAGATGACCATCACCCAAGATTTTCAAGGGACCATCATTAGAGGTGACAATTTTGTGATCGATGAGGGATTTGAGTGTAACTTCTGTCCCGGCGGGCAGTTCTGCTAGCTTACCGATGTTGACAATGGTGTAATCAATGCGGTTGATAATCGGGAAGTGTTTTAATTTGGGCAGACGCTTGTAGAGAGGCAGTTGTCCCCCTTCAAAGCCGGGTCTAGTCCCACTCCCAGAACGGGATTTTTGTCCCCGCATCCCAAAGCCACAACTAGCTCCCTGCCCAGCGGCAATCCCCCGACCGACCCGACGGCGACGCTTGGTTGACCCCGGTTGTGGTCCAATATCATCTAGTCTCATAGTTTTTCCTAGCCTTAGTAATTTTGGTAATTATTTAGATAGTGATTGGGTAGCCCCTAGGTAGTTATCCGAGATGGCTAATGGGCGATCGCCTGCCTTAGAATCTAGGCAAAGAGGTTATCCAAGGAAATGCCCCGTTCTTCCGCCACCTGTCCAAAAGTCCGTAGAGAAGATAGGGCTTGAATGACAGCTCTAGCATTATTCAAGGATTCTTAGAACCGAGTTGTTTTGCCAAAATATTTTTGACTCCGGCTAATTCCAGCACAATTCGCACAGAACCCCCAGCAATTACCCCAGTCCCGGGAGCAGCAGGACGAATCATCACCTTGGCTCCTACGGCGGCTCCGTCTGCGGGGTGAGGAATGGAGCTAGATTTGGTAATTGGTACTTCAATCAGGTGTTTTTTGCCATCGGCAACTCCTTTTTTGACTGCACCCATGACATCAGCAGCTTTACCAACGCCTACGCCGACTTGACCTTTTTCATTGCCAACCACGACGATCGCCCGGAAGCTCAGCTTCTTCCCACCTTTGACTACTTTGCTCACCCGGCGGACTTGGATAACTTTTTCCTGCCAAGTAGTTTCCTTTTCTTGGCGACGATTTCCTCCTTTACTACCCCGCCCTTTCTTCGCTGTAGCCTTATTATCTTCTACCATGAACTAATTCCTATGAAGTTAATATCTATTTATTGACTGTAGTTTACTGACTATAGTTTTGTAGTTTATCGACCAAATAACACTATTTTTCAGTGTAAGGGACAGGGTTGATGCTCAAAATGCAGAGCTTTCTGTAAAATTAGAACCCTTGATCTAAAAATTGAGAATTTAGAAATCAAGCCCCGCTTCTCTGGCTGCTTCGGCAAGAGCCTTGACCCGTCCATGATAGAGGTTGCCGCCTCGATCGAAGACCACCTGTTTAATCCCTAGGGCGATCGCCCGCTCGGCTACCAACTTGCCCACCGCCAGAGATGCGGCACAGTTAGACCCAGAATCTAATTCTCCCTTCAGTTCCGGCTCTAAGGTAGAAGCAGCGGCAAGGGTGTGTTGCTGGACATCATCAATAACCTGGACATAAATGTGTTGATTTGATCTAAATACTGCCATCCGGGGACGCTCTGGAGTCCCAGTGACTTTCCGACGCACCCGACGATGCCGCCGCTTTAGAGAATCTTTTCTTGTAAGTTTCATAACAGCTTGCCTATTTATTCTTTCCGTTATTTCTTCCCTGTCTTACCAGCTTTTCTTCTGACCACTTCATCGGAGTAGCGAATCCCCTTACCTTTGTATACTTCGGGGGGACGTATAGCCCGAATCCGCGCCGCAGTGTTACCAACAATTTCTTTATTGATCCCACTAACAGTTAAGTTGGTATTATTTTCCACCGCCACGGTGATGCCCTCTGGGGGATCAATTTCGACGGGTTTGCTATAGCCAACGTTCAGAATTAATTTTCTGCCCTGAACTTGCGCCCGGTAGCCTACGCCGATAATTTGTAACTTCCGCTCAAATCCCTGAGAAACTCCTTGCACCATATTGGCGACTAGAGTTCTGGATAAGCCATGGCGTTGTCGAGCATTCCGAGATTCATCTCGGCGCGTGACTTTGACTGTAGTTCCCTCTTGTTCGACTAAGACCTCCGCAGGTAGAGTCAAATCTAAGTTGCCCTTAGGACCTGTAACTGCTACGTGCTGTCCGGTAATCTTCACGGTTACTTTGGCGGGAAGTTCTATGAGACGTTTTCCAATCCGAGACATAACTCTCCTTGTGCGCGTTAATGGTGACAGTTTCCGGCTGCACACCTTGTGATCATTGACATGTTTCCCTAGATAAAGCCCAGAGAATTTTGGAGTCAAACAGGAATGACAGAACTAGCCTGACTAGATATTCCCTAATCCGATAGACAATGCCTTGCCTAATAAAACCTCAGCTAATTGTTGATTCTCAAAGCTATTTACCAAACATAACAAAGGATTTCACCACCGACACCCTGTTGCCGGGCTTGGCGATCGGTCATAATCCCTTGGGAAGTAGAGATGATGGCGATGCCAATTCCCCCTAAGACCTTGGGCAGTTCCTTTTTGTTGGAGTAAACTCGCAAACCCGGTCTACTTACTCGCTTCAGGGCGGTAATTGTGGGTTGTCTAGCCTTCCCTTTGTACTTCAGGGCAATCACCAAGTTTTTGGCTATGCCCTCCCCAACCTCTTCGTAGTCGGCGATGAATCCTTCCAACTTCAACACCGCAGCAATACTGCGAGTCATTTTGGTGGATGGAACATTTGTTGTTTGATGCCGCACCATTCCAGCATTGCGAATGCGTGTCAGCATATCTGAAATTGTATCCGTTGCTGCCATTTTTCCCCCTTTAAGTTACTAGCTTTCCCGAAAGGGCATTCCCATTTCCTTCAGCAACGCCCGACCTTCAGCATCAGTCGTAGCGGTGGTGACGATGCAAATGTCCATCCCCCGGATCTGGTCAATACTGTCGTACTCAATCTCTGGAAAGATGAGTTGTTCTTTGATCCCTAGGCTGTAGTTGCCGTGACCATCAAAACTTTTGGGACTGATGCCCCGGAAGTCCCGGATTCTGGGTAGGGAAAGATTGATGAGTCGATCGAGAAAGTTGTACATTTTCTCAGCCCGGAGAGTCACCATCATGCCCACGGGCATTCCTTCCCGAATTTTGAATCCAGCGATCGCTTTCTTGGCTCTGGTCACCACGGGTTTTTGTCCAGTAATCGTGGCAATTTCTACTAGGGAAGATTCTAGTGCTTTGGCATTCTGAGAAGCCTCGCCCAGACCCCGGTTGAGGGTAACTTTAATTACCTTGGGTACTTGGTGGACATTTTTGTAGCCAAACTGTTCTGTTAACTTCGGGACGATGTTCTCTTGGTAGAGAGTCTTTAATCTGCTGCTCATTGGTCTAGAAATAAAGGTTAATTATGTGGTCAATTGCCGGCTCATTATCGATCGATTATTAATTTATTTAACTGATGAACTGATTAGTTAATCAATTAACTGATTTACTAATTAATCTATTAATCAAGTTTATTAATCAATAATTTCCCCAGTTTTCTTGAGTTTTCTCACCTTTCGCCCGTCTTCAGTGAAGGTAAAACAAACTCGGCTGGCAATTTTTTCCTTATTAGAATAGAGCATGACATTAGAGCTATGAATAGGATATTCTAGAGTCGCAATCTGACCTTTTTCTCCCTCTTGTTGGGGCTTAACATGCTTGGTTTTCACATTAACTCCCTTGACAATCACTTGGCTGAGTTTCGGTAGTGTCCGGAGAATTTCCCCCACCTTTCCCTTATCTCGTCCCGAAATAATCTGGACAGTATCACCCTTCTTGACATGCATTCTATAGCGGACGGGCTTTTTGTTTTTGCTAGTAGTATTAATCGCCATTTATAGTACCTCCGGTGCTAGGGAGACAATTTTCGTAAAGTTTTTATCTCGGAGTTCTCTAGCCACAGGACCAAAGACACGAGTGCCACGGGGATTGCCATCGGCATTGATAATTACAGCAGCATTATCATCAAAACGAATGCTATCGCCAGTGTCCCGGCGGAGGGCTTTCCGAGTCCGAACAATCACAGCCCGGACGACATCAGATTTCTTCACTGCTTGGTTAGGAATGGCATCCTTGACCACGGCAATAATGACATCGCCTACCCCGCCGTAGGTACGACCGCCACCCAATACCCGGATGCACATAAGTTTACGTGCGCCGCTATTGTCAGCTACATTTAGGTAAGTTTCCTGTTGAATCATGGTTTTTGGGAGTTTGAGGTAGTAGTTTAGTGGGTAATTGAGATTGGAGTAATCCTCTAATTTAGAAATAATTTTTAGTTACAAATAATTGCCAAGGAGTAGAAGAATCTCTAGGTAGTTACCCAACAATTACTTATTTTTAGTTACAAGAATTTCGATCACTTGCCAGCGTTTGGTCTTGCTGAGGGGACGGGTTTCTTGAATCCGGACTTGATCCCCAGCTTGACATTTATTCTCTTCATCGTGGACTTTATAGCGCTTGGTTTTGACAACGATTTTGCCGTATTTGGGGTGGGGAGAACGGTTCTCCACTGCTACCACCACTGTTTTTTCCATTTTGTCGCTGACCACCAGCCCAACTTTTTCTTTAACTGCCATAATCTGTACTCAGATAACTTGTTATGTTTTTACTTAAAACTTCTACGTAATTAATTAAACTTACTTAGCTTTTATTTAGTTTCAGTTGCTTCAACTTGACTAGCCTGCTTAGCTTGCTTGGCTTGACTAGCTGCCTCAGCTTTCTCTACTCTGGCTCTCTCCCCTTCTACGGTCAGCATTTGGGCGATTTTGTGGCGCAGTTGCTTAAATTGGTGGGGTTTGACTTCGGCTTGGGTAGCTTTCTTGAAGCGCAATTCAAACAGTTGTTTCTTGGCTGCAAGGATTTCGGCGGCGAGTTCCTCTTGACCTAGTTTTCTAGCATCAGTGATTTTTGTTAGGGGCATAGTTTCCTCCTGTTTTATTCTGGCTCTACCACTGCGGGTGGACGAGTAATAAATTTGGTTTTGATGGGTAACTTGTTGGCTGCTAGACGCATGGCTTCTCTGGCGATTTCTTCAGTGACTCCACCAATTTCGTAGAGAATTCTGCCGGGTTTGACCACGGCTACCCAAAATTCAGGGTTGCCTTTCCCGGAACCCATTCGGGTTTCTGCTGGGCGCATGGTGACTGGTTTATCTGGGAAGACCCGAATCCAGATTTTGCCACCCCGCCGGATATAACGGGTCATGGCTCGACGACCAGCTTCGATCTGCCGGGCGGTAATCCAAGAAGGCTCGATCGCTTGGAGGGCAAAATCTCCAAAGTTAATATCGCTGCCCCGTTGGGCAAGACCCGCCATCCTGCCCCGTTGTTGTTTCCGGAATTTTGTACGCTTAGGACTGAGCATAGTTAATCATTAAGTAGAAGTTATTAATTACTGAGGCTAATTGCTAGAGTTAATTACTGGGACTAATTATTTAGACTGGAGTAATTTTTGATATGGTTTCTAGAGAGTTTCAAAGAATTTATCAGCGCCAATCCTAGAAGTTAGAGGTCTTCAAATTTCTGCCGCCGTTGCTTCTGGCGTTGTTTGGGAGGAGCAGCATTGGGGGTAGAAATATCTTCCTGTCCGGGAATAATCTCGCCCTTGAAGATCCAGACCTTGATGCCCAGAATCCCGTAGATAGTTTTGGCCGTGCGGTAAGCGTAGTCAATATCTGCTCGGAGGGTGTGGAGGGGTACTCTGCCTTCTCGTGTCCATTCGGTTCTGGCAATTTCTGCACCGTTGAGACGACCACCGACTTGGATTTTAATGCCTTGGACCTCGGCTTTTTGCGCCCTTTGAATGGCTTGGCGGACAATCTTCCGGAAGGAAACCCGGCGCTCTAGCTGTTGGGCAATAAACTCAGCAACTAGTCCAGCATCAGCATCAACCCGTTGGACTTCAATAACGTTAATGCGAATTTGTCTGCTGCCACCTAGCTCTTGTTGCAGCCCAGTCCGGAGGGTGTCGATGCCTGTCCCACCCCGCCCAACGACTACGCCGGGACGGGCTGTGTGGACTTCGAGGTCTACTTGGTCGGCTTTGCGCTCGATGCGGACTTGGGAGATCCCGGCACTGGCGAGGTTTTTCTCAACATACTGCCGGATGGCGTAGTCTTCTTGGAGGAGTTTAGGATAGCGTTTGTTGTCGGCGTACCAGCGAGAACGGTGTTCTTGGGTAATCCCTAACCGAAAACCAACTGGATTTATCTTCTGTCCCATAGGGTTTTTCCTTTAGTCTTTTAATTAGTCTGGCAATTAGTTAGTAGTTAATTAGTTCAATTAATCTGTCAATTAGTAGTTTATTGGGGCTGACCTAGTCGTCAGCAGGAGCTACGGCGATCGTGATATGACAGGTAGGCTTGCGAATTTGGTAGGCTCTGCCCTGGGCTCTGGGTCTAAACCGCTTCAGACTGGGACCACCATCGGCAAAGGCGGTACTGACTACAAGGGTGGTTCGATCGAACCCATTGTTATGTTCAGCATTGGCAGCAGCAGAGCGGAGCAGTTTGATAATTGGCTCACAGGCTCGGTAGGGCATGAATTCCAAGATAATTAGGGCTTCCCGGTAGCTTCTGCCCCGGATTTGGTCTAGCACCCGGCGGACTTTGTAGGGTGACATGCGGATAAAGCGGGCGATCGCTTTTACTTCCTCTCTTTTAGTATCTACAGCCATAGGATTATTCCTGTTCGTTAGTCATTTAGTGGTTATTAACTACTTGTTAACTATTAGTTAGTAAAAGTTAGTCAGAGTTTTTAACTATCTATTTAGTAAGAATTATTAGTAACTGGGAATGAGGGATTAGCGCGCCCGTTTATCGGTTTTGCCATGACCTTTAAAAGTCCGGGTGGGAGCAAATTCCCCTAGTTTGTGACCTACCATCTGGTCATTGACGTAAACAGGGACATGTTGACGACCGTTGTGGACAGCGATCGTGTGTCCGACCATCAAGGGCAGAATTGTCGAAGCCCTCGACCAAGTTTTAATAACTTGCTTTTCTCCCTTAGTATTGAGAACCTCAATTTTTTTGAGGAGGCTATCGGCAACAAAAGGACCTTTTTTTAGTGAACGACTCATATCTTTCTTGGGTAGCTTTTTTGGATATTTTACTTGGGCTGTTGGGGCTTTAGTTTCTACTGGCTAGGGTTGGCAATCTGGCTGTGTTTAATTAAGCAATATTTATTTAGAAGATCAACTAAAGAATTACTAACTAAGTTAACCAGAGACCACCCCTGAGCATTAGCTCTGACGACCACCCCGACCTCGTTTCGAGGATTTCCGACGGCGACGGACGATCAAGGAACTACTCTGCTTCTTGGGCTTCCGAGTTTTCTTGCCTAGGGCTGGTTTACCCCAAGGAGTCAAGGGGCGAGCATGACCGATCGGGGCCCGTCCTTCACCACCACCATGGGGGTGATCCACTGGGTTCATTACACTGCCTCGAACCGTTGGTCTGCGTCCCCGGTGGCGGGTCCGTCCCGCTTTACCCAAGCTAATATTTCTATGCTCTAGGTTGCCGACTTGCCCGATCGTGGCGTAGCACTCTTGGCGAATCATCCGCACTTCTCCTGAAGGAAGTTTGAGGGTGACATAGTTCCCT
>JAAUUE010000308.1 GCA_012031635.1 Coleofasciculaceae cyanobacterium SM2_1_6
TGATAATTTGAGTTGAGTTACATTGAGGACAGTTCATAAAAATAAGTAGAATGGCTACAATTTCTATTTTATGGCATTAACATTACTATTCACCACTACCCAAAATAAAACTCCAGCCTTTTTCTCTCTGAAATTGGGTACATTCCTTTTATGGGGTCATGATTGGGGTAGTATAGTCGTTGCCATAGTAGTAGTCGAGTGGAACCCCGGCAGCGCCGGGGTTCCACTCCAAAAATTGTCCTAACCAGCTTGGCGGTTACTATAATTTAGGGATTTTTTATTCGAGCATTTAATTGGTCTTGAGTAGATCAAAAAAGACGCTAAAGGTAGATGTTAAAAAATCTCTAAACTTCCTGATCAAATAAAATTTCCATGCAATCATAGTTACAGTAAATCAAGGTTTTGTAATGAAAGAAGAACAAATAATTCAGTTAGCTAGGTCTTTATTCTACGAGAAAATTTTAGTCAAATTAGATGATGAATTTGTCGGTGGTTTGGCAGCAATTCCCAAAAATACCGATAGTCATGACCTTAATTATGGGGAGATTTTTCTGCGGGACAATATTCCGGTAATGGTCTATTTGTTGCTTGAGGGAGAATTTAAGATTGTTAAGAAATTTCTGAATACTTGCCTAGATTTACAGAGTGACAATTTCCAAACTCAGGGGATTTTCCCTACTAGTTTTGCCGAGATTAAGGGCAGGTTAGTGGCGGATTATGGACAACGGGCGATCGGGCGGGTTTATTCTGTGGATGCGACCCTGTGGTGGGTGATCATGGCGTATATCTACGTGAATCGATCGGGCGACTACACCTGGGCAACCAGCCCCAAAGTCCAAAAAGCCATCCAACAAGTTTTGAATCTGATTCTCCATCCTTCTTTTCGAGATGCGCCGACCCTCTTCGTTCCCGATGGGGCGTTTATGATCGATCGCCCCCTCGATGTGTGGGGCAATCCCCTAGAAATTCAATCTCTGCTCTACGGAACCCTGTTGAGCGCCGTGGGGCTAATTCAAATTGATCTGGCCACCAAAACTCTCGGAGAAAATGAACCACCCCCCGATGCTTTCACGGAGCGACAAATCTATCAATGTCAGTATGCGATCGCGTGGACTTTTAAGCTCCGCCGCTATCTCCTCAAGCAGTACTGGGTCAACTCCCAAATTATCCAAACCCTCCGCCGCCGTCCCACGGAGCAGTATGGCGAAGGGATTGTCAATGAATACAATATTCAATCAGAAACTATTCCCCACTGGCTGCAAGATTGGTTAGGAGAAAAGGGTGGTTATCTGATCGGCAATATCCGCACGGGCAGACCAGATTTCCGCTTTTTTACCTTAGGCAATTGTCTGGGAGCCATCTTTGACGTGATTAGTCCCGCCCAGCAGCAATCTCTGTTTTCTTTGATGGCGCAAAACCGTGCCGAACTGTTTGCCCAAATGCCGATCCGCATCTGTCACCCGCCCTTGGATGATGGGGACTGGCGCAAAAAAACTGGGTACGATCGCAAAAATCTCCCTTGGTGCTATCACAACGCCGGACACTGGCCCTGTCTTCTCTGGTTTTCACCGTGGCAACCATCCGCCACCGCCACCTCTACCACCAATCCCCGGCGGATGCAGCCACCATCAATGTCCTCCTCAACGACAGCTACGAAACCCTCCTCAAAAGATTACCCAAGCAAAACTGGGCAGAATATTTTGATGGCCCCAACGGGGTCTGGGTCGGTCAGCAGGCTAGATTAGACCAAACTTGGACGATCGTGGGTTTTCTCCTTGTCCATCACTTCCTCAAGGTCAACCCCGAAGACACCAACATTATGAATCTTCCCACCCTCAAGGGTTTGGCAAACAACAAGTTTGCTAAAAACTACAAAAACAATTACCAAAAAATTTAGTTTGGATAATTGCCGATAAATTGTGGCGGTTGTGGCAATAAGAAATAGCAAGGTTTGTATACTTCCCTGAACCTCTGTCAACATTTGTAATAACTCTTAACTTCGATCTGTCCCTAAATTCCCCTAGAGATTGATAAACTAAGCAACAGCAACGCTACAGCAATAGTTTTAATAAAGTAAGAAAACACTTAAGAAAATGGTAGATTCCCTCAAAAAGCCTAGCTTTGAAGAAATACGCCCTGGGGTCAAAAAGCCTGCCAAGGAAACTCTTCTGACTCCCCGGTTTTACACCACAGATTTTGAAGAAATGGCAAAGATGGATCTCTCCCCTAACGAGGAAGAACTCAAAGCCATCATTGAAGAGATGAAGGTAGATTATAATCGCCACCACTTTGTCCGGGATGAAGAATTTGCTCAATCTTGGGATCACATTGATGGAGATACCCGCAAAGTATTTGTCGAGTTTCTAGAGCGCTCTTGTACTGCCGAATTTTCTGGCTTTCTGCTCTACAAAGAATTAGCCCGGAAAATCAAGGACAAAAGCCCCCTCTTGGCTGAAGGGTTCAACCTCCTGTCCCGTGATGAAGCCCGCCACGCTGGGTTCTTGAACAAGGCTCTGTCTGATTTTCACTTGGCTCTAGACCTCGGCTTTTTGACTCAGAACCATAAATATACTTTCTTTAAGCCCAAGTTTATTTTCTACGCCACCTACCTTTCGGAGAAGATTGGCTACTGGCGCTATATCACCATCTATCGTCATCTGGAAGCCCACCCCGAAGACCGGATTTACCCAATTTTCCGTTTCTTTGAAAACTGGTGCCAAGATGAAAATCGCCATGGGGACTTCTTTGATGCCGTGTTGCGATCGCAGCCTTCTCTCCTCAACGACTGGAAAGCTAAACTCTGGTGCCGTTTCTTCTTGCTTTCGGTATTTGCCACCATGTACTTAAACGATGTCCAACGGGCGGGCTTCTATCGGGCGATCGGGCTAGATGCTAGAGAGTACGACATTGAGGTGATCAAGAAAACTAACGAAACTGCGGGGAAAGTCTTCCCGATCGTTCTTGATGTAGAAAACCCAGAATTTTATCAACGCTTAGATGTCTGTATTCAAAACAATACGCAACTAAGCAAAATCGCCAATTCTGGCACCCCCAAGGCTCTACAAATATTCCAAAAACTACCTCTGTATCTAAATAATGCTTGGCAGTTAATCCGCTTATATTTCATGAAACCCATTACCGTAGAAGCCCAGCACGGCATGGTTCGCTAGAAGTTGGTTTGCAGTTGATTTGCAGTTAATTTAAGGAATGTTGTAAATATCAATCAGGGGCAGGCATCCAGTCTGTCCTTTATTTTGGTAGCATTGAAGTTCCTAGAAGTTCTAATCTTTCCTAAGCGATCGCAACCCAGATAATTAGCTAATATTAAATCTGGTATGACTATTATTTCGGAACTTGAAATGCAGACAACCACAAAAACAGCGATCGCAGAATCAATCAAAAATAGCGATCAGTCAGTTTTGCCATCTATAGCAATTCATATTTCCTTTGAAATGTTATTGGCAACTATAGAAACCTTACCCCAACCTCAACAATGGCAGCTATATCAAATCCTTGGTACAAAGCTTGTTCCTGTTTCAGCCGAGGCAAGAGCAATGTCTCGCTTATCTGATGAAGATGATCCTAGCAAATGGATTACAGTCATGGAAGCAGAGGCGGAAGTGGATGAACTAGCCCTAGATGCTTGGCTAGAAACGGAAGGTTATCCACAGAATAATGTATAAAGTTGCCTTACATAAAGATATTCAGTCTGAAGATATTGCCCTTTTACCTGAAGAATTACAAAGGAAATTTATTCAATATCAGAAGGTACTGAAAGTAAATCCCTATCGAACTAAGGGGATACCTAGCCATGATTTGCGGGGAAATCTCAAAAACTACCGAGCTTTAGAAATAGATTTTGAAGGTACGAGTTATCGTCTTGTTTATCGGATATATGATTCATCTTCACCAAGGTGTATAAACATCATCAGCTTTGGAGAACATGATCTTGCCTATGAAAAAGCTATAGAGAGAAAGTAAATTCAGTCTTTTCAGTAATATTTAGCTTAATATTTCAGCCCTTTAATAAAATCAATTTTTCTTTGAGGAGGGTTGATTTATTTGTTGTTGGAGTTGTTGAACTTCGGCGATCGATAAACCTGTTCCCTCTGCTACTGCTTCTACTGGTAAACCTTTTCTTAGAAAATTAATAGCTATCTCTCTTTGCTTTTCGGCTGCTCCTTCTGCAAAAATGGAGCGATAAACTGAAGATTCTTGCATAATATCCCTTCATATCTAGACTGTTTTTGACAATAGCTTTTCTACTAAGCTCCTTGCCCCAAAGTGATACACTGCTCGATAACCGATGCGGATTATCCAAGGCTGGGCATCAGGGTATTGATCAAATAGTTTATTGGTAGCAAGTAAAATTGTCTCAGCAACCTCGAAGGCTCCAGTTTCAATATCGATCGCCACTATTTTTCCATAGTTATTAGTCTCGACTTGTTGCCGAATTTTTAACTCGTAGAGTTCTTGCCCGCGCTTTGCTAATTCTTCTTTGCTATAACGTCTTTGTCGAGTTGCCACAGGTTAACCGCTCCAATATAGTCCATTAAATATAAGTAAATATAAGTCCTCATAGTCTTCATAATATATAAAAAGCGACTTTTATAAGCCTATTGCTTGGGAAAAGTCGGGAATCTGGAGGAGATTTTGCTTTTGAGGAAAGGTTTGAGCTAAATTCTCAACTTTTGAAACCCGGCTATTTTTGTAAAAAAATTGATCGCCAGAGGCGAAGGGATAATTAAGAAGGGTTCAAGGCAAAAGGGCAAAGGGCAAAAGGGCAAGAGAGCAAAGAAGGGAAGTCCTCACTGGAGACGGCCTACAACCCGAAAACCGACGCTGTAGTACTGAAGGCGCGCCTCATAGAAGGCACGAAAAGCAGACCGACAATACCAAGCAAAGTAGATCCACGAACCACCACGCAGCAGCTTATGGACTTGAGAATGATTATCATTACCGTCTGTCCATGCTCTTCCATCCGTAGGCGCGCCTTCATAATTTCCATGCCAATCGTCCTCACACCATTCCCAGACATTCCCGTGCATATCGTACAACCCAAGCCCATTGGGCGGAAGGCTCCCCACGGTTGTAGTCTTTTGTCTATATTCTCCCTTGGCAGCCTGAGCATAGGGATAGTTACCATCATAGTTAACGTATTCTGGGGTGATGGTGGCTCCAAAATGGAAAGGGGTTTCTGTCTTGGCTCGGCACGCATATTCCCACTCAGCCTCACTAGGGAGCCTGTAGGCATGGTTGGTGTGTTTGCTCAATCTGGCACAAAACTCTACTGCCTCGTGCCAATTCACACTATCCACAGGCAAATCCTTTGAGCCTTTGAAGTGGGCTGGTTCCGGTTTAAGATCGGTCTTGATTTTTTCATCTTAGCAACTTGTTCCCACTGCCCCTGAGTCACCAAAAATTTCCCCATCATGAAATCTGGCACTTGCACTCTATGTCGGGGCTTTTCCCAATTTACCCAAGTACGAGCATTTTCTTCTTCATATCCAAGGGCAACGGCATCTTTCACATATTCCTCTGCCTCTTGGTCACTTGTCCCCATCCAAAACTC
>JAAUUE010000309.1 GCA_012031635.1 Coleofasciculaceae cyanobacterium SM2_1_6
CAAGTTTGTAAACTTAAATTCCTATAAGTACAAACAATGAACTGGAAGCATTTTGGTGTGAAGAGATTAGCCTCGATCGTTAAGCCTAGGCTACAAATTGGCTGCAAATCGGTTTTATTATTTACCCTAGCTTGGTTGCCTTTTAACATGGGAACCCCCGAAGCGATCGCTCAGAATGCAGCAATTCGGGGAGAAGTTGCCTTCACCTTAACTGGTTTGGCGGGAGCAGAAATGTTGGATGTCGCTGATAACGGTCAATATGCAGTGGTGGTTGGTGGTGAGACAGCGACCCTGGTGGCGATCGGCAGAAATACGCTAACCGTCAGAGGCACTTGGAAGTTAACCAAAGAATATTTACCCGCAGGCTCGACGGCTGGAGACCTCACCGGCGTTGCCATCAGCCCCGATGGCACCTTTGCGCTGCTGGGTGTCAGGGATATCGATGAAGCTAACTCTGCTACGTTTAATGAAGTCCGGGGAAAAGTTGTAGCCATTTCTCTGCCTAGTATGGAACCAATGGGACAGGTGACAGTGGGGCGCGGACCAGACTCCGTAGCGATCGCTCCTAACGGGCAGTTTGCCGCCGTTGCCAATGAAGATGAGGAAAACGAAGAAGATCTGACTAATCCTCAGAATCGTCCCGGCACCATTTCGATCGTTGATTTACGGAATGGTGCAGCCCGGATGACTCAAGTAGAAATTCCTATTCCCCCCGACAATATTCCTTTCTTCCCCAAGGATCCCCAGCCCGAAACCGTCCGGATCGCCGCAGATAGCTCTTTTGTGGTGGCAACCCTACAAGAAAATAACGCCGCTGCTCGGATTGCAATGCCGTCTCCCCTGCCCTCTACTCTGACAGCCAGCGCCTTTGCAGTCCGCAATTTTGATCTAGGCGTTCGGCGGGGTTCTGGTTTAACTAGGGATCGGGTTGGCGTGGGCAATTGTCGGTCTAGCAGCTACAACCTGTCGCTCAGACAAGAGTTTATCTCAGCCCGGGAGCCAGATGGTCTTGCCCTGACCCCAGATGGACGCTACTTTGTCACCGCCGATGAAGACAATTTGACTAACGTTAATAAACAGTCCTACCAAGGGACTCCCATAAGTCCCCATGGTTCCCGCAGCATTAGTGTCTTTAATGCCACCACCGGAGCGTTTCTGGGAGATAGCGGCAACTCGATCGAGGAAAGTGTGATCGCCTTGGGATTACCCCAACGCTGCAATAGCAAAGGACCAGAGCCAGAGGTAGTTTCTGTGGGTGTTATGGGCGGTCGTACTCTGGCTTTTGTGGCGATCGAGCGATCGGATGCTATGACTATCCATGACATTACCGATCCCGCAAGGATGCAACTGCTTGATACTGTAATTCTTAATCCGGGGGTTGTGCGGAGCGATCGAGCAGCAGGATTTGAGCCAGAAGGTATTGATTTTATTGCCGCTACTAATCAAGTTGTAGTATCCAGTCCAGAAGGAGAGGCGATGAGCCTAATTAACTTGAGGATGCCTTAAGCTTCTAACTTTATCCATTAGGACTTATGCAAAATTAAGGTTTCATCCACTATTGGCAGGGGTAAGGTGGGCAATGCCCACCCTACGTATAGGGTCTGAGCGTAAGTCCTGTCCATCTGCAAACAAACCCAAAACTCAAAATGCTGTGTTATGGTCGTTGCCATAAAAGTTAGCAGGATTGATAAATTCACTGTTCATATTTTAACCTGCGAAATGTGGGGTATAAAACAAACTGTCAGTTTTCATCAATCCAGAGCCTCCTGTCATCGCTGCGAATGATCATAGCCAATTTCCAAATTTCCCTAGTTGAGTTCTTGAGAAAGTGCTTACTCAGAGTTTTGGATTAAGTTGCGGTAGATCTGTTGGGTGCGGTGAGCGATCGATTCCCATCGGTAATTTTGCCATGCGTACTTTTGAGCATTCCTGCCCCGTTGTTGCCGGGCTAATTCATCCCCCAGGGCCGCCCGGAGTTGGGTCAGGAGACTGGCTCGATCGCAACTACACACCCATCCACCCCCGGCTTCTAGCACTTCCTGCCAAATTTGCACCCGATCAGAAATTAGCACTGGAGTCCCCACAATCATCGCCTCCGCCACCGCAATCCCAAAGTTTTCATAGTAGGAAGGTAGGACTAATAGATCTGCCTGTTGCAGGAGTTGCCGTTTATAATCTCCCGCCACAAATCCGGTGATAATTGTCGATTTACCAAGGGGAGAATTGGTGATCTGCTGCTTGATCTGGGCGGTGTAATTTTGATCTTGGGGATTAGCTCCTGCCAGCACAAAATGAAATTTCCAACCCTCCGCTAATAAATCTTCTAGTACCGGGATCAACAAATCTAGCCCTTTTTTGCGATCGATCCGAGATAGAAACAAAATCAATGGATTCCCTCGCCCTAAGTCCTCTCTGGTTTCTAGGGTTGGGACTTCCACCAAACTCACCCCCGCCATATTAACAGAGAAATCTTCACTAAAATTCTGGGTATCACTCTGGGCATGACGCTGAACTTGCTCTCCAACAGATTCTGGAGAACGATCGTGATTTTGGTCATCTTCTTGAAAATTATTTCTATCAAAATCTTCTTGTCGCTCTCCGTGGATATCCTCCAAACCCGTAAAGGATTGCTCTAAAAATAAATCTAAATTCGGGGGTGGTGTGACTCCGAGGGGAATGACTAGATCGTGGGTTTTTGCACCAAAACGGTGGGCGGTAAGGGCTTCTTGTTGACTGGTGAAATGGATGGCTGCGGCTCCTTGGAGATTGGGGCGCTCCCAGAGCCAGCCGTAGATTTGCTTGAAGATTTTCTTTTTTTGCAGATCCAGAGGGTCTAGGGTTCCTAAGGGACGGAGAATATAGGGAATACCCCGATGGCGGGCGATCGAAGCAGCAATGGTACTGACGGGGGAAAACAAGGCATGGATATGCACTAGATCGTAATTTTGAATATGCTGCCACAACCATCGCCCAAGGGCAAGGGAAAATTTATAACGTCGGAAGGGAGTACAGCGAAAATAGATAATTTCATAACCATCTTGATCAATCAGTTGCTGGAGCGGGACTTGGAGGGGGGGTTGGTGTTGATCTCCATTGGCATCCGTCGTCACGATCGTCACCTCTACCCCTTGAGTTGCCAAAGCCGCCGATAAACCCAACACCATTTGGCTGGGGCCACCGTAGACCAAGGAAATGGAGGGAATTACCTGTAAAACTCGCAGAGGAGAGTTAGTATTCATGATTTTTGATGATTAGAACCCTTGATGCTCACAATTCTTGATAAAAGTCCCACATCTGTTGCGCCAGAGCCTTGTTGGTGTAGTAGGCCATGGCTCGATCGTAGCCCAGGTGTCCCAAACGGGCAGCAAAAAGAGGTTGAGAAATCAAAGACAATAGGCGATCGCGCAACTCCTGCACATCTCCCTGACGAAAAGTCAGTCCCGCATTGCCGATCACATGGGGAATTTCCCCACAATCTGACCCAATCACCGGAACCTTACACGCCATCGCTTCAATTAAAACATGCCCAAACTGCTCTTGCCACCCCGTCGCCGTCAGAGTCTTAAACTCCACATTCGTTTGGGAAGGTAAAACCAAAACATTCATCAAATTAATATACTTTGCCACCTGAGTATGCGGCACACTATCCACAATTACCAGTCGATTTTCGATTCCCCACTGGGCAGCAATATTTAATAATAGCGGTTGCAGTTCGCCCCGGCCGACTAGTAATAATTTCCAGTAAAAATCCTGTAATTGTGCCAAGGATTGTAAGAGAGTTATCAAGCCTTTTTCTTCTACAAATCTCCCCACAAAACCCACCACAAAATCATGGCGTTTAATTCCCAGACTAGCTGCTAAATGGGGCTGGGGCTGGCGACAAAAGAGTTTTTCATCTACTCCCAATTGCGGCATGATCTTGATCTTCCCCCGGTATTGTTTCTGGCGAATTACCTCTGCCCCGTCCTGATTGCCCACAATAATGCCCTGACTATTACTTAGGTTAAATTTCTCTATCCAAGAAACGGGAAACTTCAGGGTATAGGGCAGATTCCACCAGGTAAAGAAAAGTTTTTTTGCTCTTAACCCCAACAGATAACTAAGCATAATTAACTGAGCGTAGGCAAGGGATTTTGCACCCTGCTCTACTTGGATAATTTGGGGGCGAAACTGCCACAGGAGGGGAACGATTTCCCAGCTAAATGTCAGTAAACCTTGATTATTGTAACTAAAATTAGTAATAGGAATTACCCGAAATCTTCCCTCATCAAGAGGCTCACTGATGGTCAAGCCCTTTTGCACCCCACCGGGATACCAATACCGAGGCACCACGATCGTCACTTCAACATCTGGCTGGAGTTGCACTAAAGCCCTAAGTTTGTCACGGTTGATATCAACAATGTAGGTATGACTGACAATCAAAATACGCATAGGGAACGGGAGTCAGTGATCAGTGAACAGTTATCAGTGATCAGGGAATAGGGAACGGGGAACACTAACTATTTTAATAATAAGTTTGTGACAACTATCCACTATCCACTGCCACTTCGACTCCCTCAGTAAAATAAATTGACAACTAATGCTTTGACAATTCCAGCAGAAGTAACTGTTCACTGATAACTCAGCTCCTTAATAACCGTACTTCCTCTACCTCCCCTTACCTCCCTATACCTCCCAGATAACTGTTCACTGAAATAACCGTACCTCCTCTACCTCCCTGTACCTCCTATTCCTTGATAACTGTTCACTGATAACTGAACTAAGGGTATTGACGGCTGTAGATTTGTCCGTCGTCCCAAGTTGCTTTGATTTTAGTAAATATTGCTTGGATCAAGCCTAGAAAATAAAATATAGCCCGGCTGAGGACTTTCAGGGGAGAACCACTTTTGTAGCAGGGGGGATGCCCAAGGACATGACAATCAAAGAGTTTGGCGAACAGGCGTAATTGCTGATGGAGAGTGAGGTTATTAAAACCCATCAGGAAATGGTTGTGGTAAAAAGTTAGTTGATATCGTAGGGAGCGAGTATTGAGGTCATGGCAACCCCCGGTTTCTTCTCCCCAATGGATCAGGTAGGCTTCCGGATCGTACCAAATTAGCCAGGGGGTCGATCGCATCCTCAAACAAAAATCTGACTCCTCCCGCACGGCACTGCCTTGAAATCTTTCATCAAACCTCAGCCCATACTCCGTAAAAACTTGGCGACGGAAGGACATATTACAACCTCTAGCAGAAATCACCTGCTGGGGTTGGTTAGGATACACCAGATCAAGGTAATACCAAGCGATCGCTGCATCCATAGCCTGGGGAGGGAGGTAATCAATCCCCGTTTTTGTCACTGCTAATTTTGTTGCTTGCCAGTCTCCGGTTGCCGAGAGCTTGAGCCGATCCCAGACCCTGCCCGCCACTGCCCCTACTTCTGGGCGTTGGTAGTTCTGACTATGGGCTAAAAGATAATCTGGGGGAATTTTACATCGTCATCAATAAATAAAATAATTTCTCCCCGACTCCGCCGCACCCCATAGTTGCGAGCGCCGGGAAGACTTGCCCACTGCACCTGAAACCAAGAGA
>JAAUUE010000310.1 GCA_012031635.1 Coleofasciculaceae cyanobacterium SM2_1_6
GGCAGCAAATCAGGAAGATTTAGGCAGTTTAGAAGTATTGCAGAGATACAACCATTGGCGCAGACCAGAAAATTTTGTGATCCTTGGGTTTACGGACTTACTCGATCGCTTTTTCTCCTATCAATTTCTGCCCCTAATTTTCCTCCGCCGTCTGGGTCTATTTGCCCTCCGCCACATCCCCCCTCTCAAATCCTTTGCCCTCCGCCTCATGACTGGGTTATTAGGTCGATCGCCCAACCTTACTAGCAAAAAGCTATAATTTGCCTTCAACTTTGGCATTGAAACCATAAACCTCTCTGCTGCCAGCGTAGGGGACAAGATTCACGGTTTTTGTGTCTCCCGGTTCAAAACGTACTGCTGTTCCTGCTGGAATATCTAGACGCATTCCCTTGGTTGCTGCTCGATCGAACTCCAGAGCCTCATTGACCTCATAAAAATGGTAGTGGGAACCCACCTGCACCGTGCGATCGCCCCCGTTCGCCACCTCGATCGTCAGCACAGGTTTCCCCGCATTTAGCTCAATATCCCCTTCTAGGGTGACAATTTCTCCCGGAATCATAGCGCAAACTCCCTTCTTGATAAGTTTTAATAGTTAGTTAGAATTTGTAGATTTTGTTCTCGTAGTTGCGACTTTAGTCGCTAGAAAATTGTCAGCAGAAAATTGCAAGATTTAGCGAATAGGATTGTGGACGGTAACTAACTTTGTGCCATCAGGAAAAGTCGCCTCCACCTGCACCTCGTGGAGCATTTCCCCAATCCCCGGCATCACGTCTTCTTGGGTCAACAGGGTTGTGCCATAGCTCATCAACTCTGCCACCGTTTGTCCGTCCCGTGCGCCTTCGAGGACTGCCGCCGAAATGTAGGCAACTGCTTCGGGATAGTTGAGCTTTAAGCCCCGATTTTTCCGCCGTTCCGCCACTAGAGCCGCAGTGAAAATTAATAACTTATCCTTTTCTTGGGGTGATAATTGCATTTTCTATCTTATTTAGGTGTCCTATTGAGAAATATTGAGAGACAGTTAGAAATCGCTGCAAAGGTTTAGTTTTATTAGCTAACAAACTAGAGTAATTTGTAGATTTTAGGCAGATTTTCCTGTAACCATAAACCCATAAAAACTATCAATCTTGTTGAGATTTAAGCATAAATTTATTATTTAGCCAATGGTAGCGGAGATTGACTAGAAATTATGATTATCTTGGGAAAATTGAGAATAAAAAAATCCCCCTAGAGAATGAGTTATGAGGGAGATTTGTACAAATTATTTAGAATTTAATTGCAGTTTGCTGTTAGCTATACAACTTTAGTTATCCTATTTTTAGACTGCCGCTAATTCTGGGCGCTTGCTGTGACGAATACCTTCGATCGCTTCCCGGTAATCTTTAGCTTTGAACACCGCCGAACCAGCCACGATCGCATTAGCACCAGCCTCTAACACCTGCCAAGTATTATTACCTTTCAAACCCCCATCTACTTCAATCCAAGGATTCAAACCCCGTTCATCGCACATGGCTCTGAGTTTGCGAATCTTCGGTACAGCGCTGGGAATAAAGCTCTGTCCCCCAAAACCGGGGTTGACACTCATAATTAGGATCAGATCACACAAATCGAGGACATTTTCAATTAACTCTAGGGGAGTGCCGGGATTGAGGACAACTCCAGCCTTTTTGCCCAATTCCCGAATTTGTCCGAGGGTGCGATGCAAATGGGGGGAAGCGTTGTGTTCGGCATGGACGGAGATAATATCAGCCCCAGCTTTAGCAAAATCTTCTACATATTTTTCTGGTTCCACAATCATCAGGTGGACATCTAAGGGCTTTTGGGTCACGGGACGAATCGCTTCCACAATCAAAGGTCCGATCGTGATATTGGGGACAAACCGACCATCCATCACATCCACATGGATCCAATCGGCTCCGGCTGCATCCACTGCCCGGATTTCATCACCAAGACGGCTAAAGTCAGCAGACAGAATGGAGGGGGAGATAACTATTTGGTTGGGCTGGGGTGCTTGGGGCATGGCTAGGTAATAACTCCGATAAGTTTATCTTAATATTTTGTATTGATGTTATCAGAATTTTATCAAGAAACTGGGATCATTGGGAAATTTTTGCCAGCATTGTCCCGACTCGATCTCCCCATTATTGACCTAGTTAACGTCAGTTCGGGATAAGCTAAGACCCTCACCCTAGCCCTCTCCCAGAGCGGGAGAGGGGACAAGAAAAATTCCTCTTGTTCCCCTTCGCCCCTTGTGGGAGAAGGGGTTGGGGGATGAGGGGTGTTTCTTATCCCGAATTCACGTTAGGCTTAGGTTCAGAGCTTTTGTTTAACTTGATCTCATGCTAGTTAAGACTTAATTAAGCCATTATCAATCCATGCTTAAGTCATGATTAAACTGCCATAAATAGGAGTTTGCCGATCTCCCCCAGTTCAGCCGTAGGTACTGTCGTTAAATTTTGTCGCCACTGGAAATAGAGTTCCTGCGATCGATCCAATTTCAAAGCCAAACTCAACTCTTTACTTACCTGTAATAATCTTTGTAAATAGGCAGCAGTCATGGCTGGCGACAGCACTTGACATTGATTTTGGGATGAATTGAGAGATGAATTGAAAGATTGAGGCGCAGATTGCTCTGGATAAAGAAGTTCCCACAAGCCCCGCCACACCAGTTGTTCAAGAAGGGGTTGGACTTCGAGGATATTGAGGCGGCAATGCAAGAGTTGAGATTCCTTAGCGATCGCCTCCAGTTCTCCTAACCACACCTGTTCCGTCTCAGCATTAACCAAGGATTGCACCCCATGAATCACCCGATGGGATAGGGCAACTTCTGCTGCCACTTGCAACTCCGGCGGTGGTGGCAACTGATCCCGATGGAACGCCATTAGCACCCCGTAGTTATCCCGGTACGCTTGAGTATAAAGCTGATCCAGCCCATTAATGGTTTCTGTCGTCAGTAAGCCCATGATCCGGTGACGCTCTTCTGCCAAAAGGTCTTGTAAGCCGTAGGATTTACTATTAGCAAACAGCCGATTCATCTCTAGAATCACGATCCCGGCGCTGCCGCCTTGGAGGGTGGCAAACAAATTTGCCTTAATCTGGCTGTAGGCGAGTCGGCCTTCAAAGGGTTGGAGACAACAGTGGAAATCCCAGCCGCCCAGGTGTAAAACTGCAAAAACTAAATGGCTACTTTCGAGGGTAATCTCTGAAGTCAGCTGGAGCTGCCCCACGGCAAGGGTTAAAACTCCCAGACGTTGCATTTGCCAGTCCTGTTGTTCAACTTTGTAACAATAGACCTGTTTGGCTTCTTGGAAGGTTGAGGCAGGGAAAAGGGAACTAATGGCATACTGGGCAGCGACTTGGGTGAAATTCACCACCGCCGTTGTCACCAACTCTGCATAGATTTTGGCTCCATCATGGAAATGCTCCACATTGCTGGGGGCAGCTTGGAGTTGCTGGACAAATTCCCGCTCTAGCTGGACTCCCGCCACATCGCCGGCAAGCTCGATCGCCCTCGCTGCATAACGCAAAATCTGCACACCTTCCGGGCGAGAAATTTCTTCAAAAAACCAACCACAACTGGTAAACATCAATAGGGCATGGCGTTGCATTTCTAACAGGCGCAGGGCATCGATCTGGGCTAAGTTGCTGAGGGGAGCCGGGCAGTGGGTGGCAAAAAATTTCTCGACATTTTGGGGAGAGCGATCGCCAATTACCCGGATATACTCATCCCGTGCTTGCCACACATCCCCAAACAGTTTGCTGCCCTCGGTTTCATACACCTTAACCAACTTATCCCGGAGCCAATTCAGAGAAGTCCGCAGGGGTTTCCGCCATTTTTGATGCCAAGTTCCACCACCACCACAACCGCAGTCATCCTGCCAGCGATCGACCCCGTGGGCACAACTCCAAGCTGTCACCGGTTTTAATTCTGCTTCCCACTCTGGAGGATGGAGACTCAAGTAGTGGGCAAAGTTCGTCACCTGCCAACCCCGGCTAGTAAATTCATGGGTGAAAGCATAGGCAAGACATTTTTCGGCACCGCCCTTGTGATGCCCAAAGGTTTCCCCATCGGTAGCTACCGAAATCAACTGGTGAGGACGGTGATCCCCCCGTACTGCCTGCCCAAGGCGCCCCGTGAGGAAGTAGGAATTGGTCAACACATCACTAAACCCCATATCTCTAGAAATGGGACCATCGTAGAAAAAGATATCGATCGCAGCACTCCGGTCTGGGAGATAGCAGCGATAGGGGCGGGTGGGATCAATCTGGGAACCGCCGACTTCCTGCCAAGGTTCTGAGTTTTCCTGATTAGTCAGGGGACGGCAGCGCTCGGCTTGGGAAGGAGCCAGAATTATGAACTTAATCCCCTCGGCAATTAATACCTCTAGGGTGGGGTAATCTACGGCGGTTTCCGCTAGCCACATACCCTCTGGTTCTCGCCCAAACCTCGATCGAAAATCTTCTTTCCCCCATCGGATCTGAGTGTACTTATCCCGATCGTTGGCGAGGGGCATAATAATATGGTTATAAACTTGGGCGATGGCATTGCCGTGACCTAAACGCTGCTGACTGAGGCGATCGGCTTCAATAATTTTCTCGTAAGTCTCTCGATCGTAGCGCTCTAACCAAGAAAGAAGTGTAGCCCCCATGTTAAAGCTCAAATACTCATAGTTATTAACAATTTTCACCACCTCGCCCCGGTCATTAAAAATTCTGGCAAAGGCATTGGGGCGGTAACATTCGTGATGAATCCGTTCATTCCAGTCATGGAAAGGAGCCGCACTGGGTTGGCGCTCGACGGCATCAAGGTAGGGGTTTTCCCTAGGAGGCTGATAAAATGCCCGTGGACAGTGACATAAACCCCAGTCGAAACTTCTAGGGCAGCTTCTTGAGCCGGAGCTGATGTGGAGTGGAGATCGATCGAGTCCTCTGGAGTTTTGAGATGACCATTGATCTGATCATGAACTTGCTGCCCCAGATCACTAGACAGTTCTGCCTCTCTCGTTGTAGCGTCGGGACTCAAGTCTAGGGTAGAAAAATTCTGATGGCTCATGGCGAAAATAAATGTAGGGCAGGATTGCCAATATCTACCGCATTATTAACCAGCTTTGCCCCTTAACCCCAATTACTTTATATCTTCTTCAGAATATCTATAGCAAAGACCGAGATGGTGAAGAAAGTTTAAGTTGCGAAACCACTGTGCTGCGGGGGTTTCGCAACTCTTATTTTGTCCTAGCTATGTCTTTCTTTGCTATGTAACAATCCTAAAATCATTTTTTTAATTTTAGATTGCTTCTGGTAAGTTATTTCACCCGCCTGCGGCGAGTAGAATCATTTATATTGTCGGTAAAATTTATAAATCTAGAGTTGATGCCCTATTTCTGTAGCTTTCCCTCAAGTCTCATAGTGCCGACAAGTCAATTTTTTGGATATGAACTCTGGTTCGATCGCCCCAGCACAACAACATTAAAGTTCTTCTTAATCAAAACTTGCTTAACCACA
>JAAUUE010000311.1 GCA_012031635.1 Coleofasciculaceae cyanobacterium SM2_1_6
AGGGAGAGGGACTTTCCTCTTACTCCCCTTCTCCCTGGGGAGAAGGGGCTGGGGGATGAGGGGCTTTTTCCTTATTCACGCAAGAGGTCTATTGATAAAGTGTTAATTGATAAAGTGTTAATTGATAAAGCGATGCTGTCTGATAATGAGATTAATCCAGAATATTTTGCTTGGACTGAAGCAACTCGAAAAAAATTGATCAGGCTCAGAAGCAATCACGACAGGGCGATGTATTAGAAGTAGACCTAGTACTAGCTCAACTTCGAGCTAAGGTGCAAGCACTTAAAAGTGATAATCACTGAAATTTTCAGGCTTAATATCGTTGAAAGACCCACCCCAATAAAAGGTAATTGATGTTGATACTGGATTAATGTTTTCTCCTGCGACAATAACTTTATAACGATATTTGCCAATAGATGCTAGATTCATTAACCATATTGCTGCCGGAGGGCGGGTTCTTGGTATCATTCGGTCTTCAAAATTGCTTACAGAAAATATGTCAAAGTGAAATTTCATTTTAGGTAAGACATCTAGTTGAACGCATCCAAGAAATGCCCAGTCTAGAGGTATAGGGTCTTGATGAATAATCCTGTATCTCCCTGGTGTAACTTCGTACTCAATCATTACTAAGTAGGCTCGGCAATTCTTTGCGGTGTAACGAGAAAGGTTCTGAACTGATGCACGAATATAATATGCTTTCTCATCCATATCTTCTATTTCTGGCGAAAGTGAAATGTAATTAGTTCCTTCACCAAACTCAGGTCTAAAGGTTAATTTTAAGTGCGGTCGTGTTAACCATTTACGAAATGGTTCAGCAAATACTGCTATGAAGAATCCCGCAAAAATGAAATAATAGTAGTTAACAGTGCAATTAATTCCGTTGTCATTACTTTTTTACTCTTTTGCTCTGTCTGTTAGATGACAATATTATGAAAAGAAAAGTTATTATGGTGGGGGCTTTTTTGTTAATTATCTCATAGACGATATTATACAAAATCATACAAAAAATCTATTTATTACAATACGACAATTCTCGATTTTAGAACATAAGAACTAAAAAATGGCGTTAAAAAGGCTTCTTTATCCAAGTAACTGAACGATAAAATAAGGCTTATAGATTTTTTTGATCAAGCAATTTTGCCATAATGAGAATTACTGAACTATTGATAGAGGTATTGAAATTTTGCGGATAGTTAGTAGTTATCGCAATTTACAGGCTGTTCTTAGCAACAACTGATTTTTTATACTAAAGCAGTTTCTTTTGATCGTCTTGAGGCGGCAAAGATATTAGTGGTTCTGGAGACACTTGGTGATCTGAGGCGATCTTAATTGAGTTGAAGAAATAATTTGCGATCGCTATATAATTTGGAGAATTATTAGTATCTATACTTTGATAAAAATCGGCTAAATTTATGAAACAAATTTTTACCAGATCTGGGCAGGGAGCGTTGCAAAAGTATCTCATAGGGTTGTTTCTGACTTTGAGTTTGATAATCTTGGGAACAATCAACTCAGCTCCCGCTTTTGCCACAGGGGTTTATGAAATTCCTAGTTTGAGTTCCTTAGGTGCGGATAGTTGGGTCTTGGATCGATCGGAAGTCCTCAGTCGGATCAATGAAGGGACAATTAATTCTAAGTTAGCCGACCTTGCTCAAAATACGGGAACAGAAGTCCGGTTTGTGACCATTCATCGCCTCGACTATGGGGAAACCATTGAGAGCTTTACTACCCAACTGTTTGACAAATGGTTCCCGACCCCAGAAGCGCAGGCAAATCAAGTTTTATTAGTGTTAGATACTGTTACTAATACCACGGCGATCGCCACTGGTGCAGAGGTCGAAACTGTGATGGCAAAGGATATTGCTGAAAGTGTAGCCCAAGAAACGGTAATTATTCCCATCCAAAATGGTAACAAGTATAATCAAGCCTTTCTGGAGGCAAGCGATCGCCTCGTGAAGGTTCTCTCTGGAGGTGAAGATCCCGGTGCTCCGGTGATAGTCGAAACAGCCAAGGCAGAAAGCACTTTCAAATCCGCCGATGAAACCGATGTCAAAAACTCAACTATCTGGGTAATTGCCTTGTTAGTTGCTGCCACAGTGATTCCCATGGCAACTTATTATTTTTACCAAGGTTTCTCTAACTAATTGTTCAATTAATCAAAAACTAACTGGATAAAGCGGGGATGGTTGCGGATGCGATCGAAGTCAGAATCAGCCCTTGCATTGGCAAGACACTGGCGGGGATTGAGTTTGGTAGCCCTCTCTAGGTGACTCATGGCGAGATTAACCTCTCCCAACTGGGCATAACAACAGGCGAGATTATAAAGAGTGAAATCATCCTCTTCTTTGCTGAGGAGAGCGTGTTTGTAGCTAACAATTGCCTCACTGTAACGTCCCAAGCGCCGGAGGGATTCTGCCCGTTGATACCAACACCAATAATCTTCAGGTAAAACCTTCAATGCCTGATCGTAGGTTAAGACCGCCGTAGCTAAATTTCCGGCACAACGGAGGGTGTTTGCCATCTGGTACAAAGACCAGTAATCCTGGGGACGAATCAGGAGAGCTTGATTGTAGCAACCTAGAGCCTGTTGGTAGTTCCCCAACTGCCGATAGGCATCTCCTTGGCGATAGCACGCCCAGTAATCATCGGGTTCTACCTCTAGGGCTTGCTGAAAACAACCGATCGCCTCTCGATACCAACCCAAATCTTCTAGAGCCACAAAACCCCGGTGATACCACGCCCAATAATCATCGGGTCTGATCTTCAGCGCTTGCTTATAGGTTTCGATCGCCCCTTCGTAATCCCCCAGCCGCCGTTGGGGAAAAGCTTTTTCATAGCACGCCCAATAGTCATCGGGGTCGATCGCCATCGCCTGTTCATAGTTGGCGATCGCTTCTTCAAAATAGCCCAACCATTCTAGGGTTCTCGCCCGGCGATAAAACAGCCAATAATCTCCTTGAGCATATTCCAAGGCTCGATCGTAACTCAACAGTGCATCAGTATAGCGACCGATCTCGTAAAAAATATTCCCCTGTTGCAACCAATCTGGATAGTTATCTGGTCTGCCTTCTAGGGGACGATAAATCGTAATTTCTCTTTTCATGCTGGGATAAATTTGTGCTTAGGTTATGCTGGGGTTCTTAACTAACCCGATCGTCTAGCTGAAGCTATAGAGGAATACTGTGAGTTTAGTATTAGTATATATAGCGATCCTAAATCATTTTCTAAATTAAATTGCTTTTGGTAGGTTATTGCGCCCGCCTGCGGCGAGTGAAATCATTTAGGACTACTGGACTACTATAAATTAGATTGCTGCTGGTAGGTTATTCTGCCCATCGAAGGCGGGTGAAACTATTTAGAAGCACCATATAGCAATCCTAAATCGTTTGTTAGATTAGATTGTTTCTGGTAAATGATCTCACCCGCCTTCGGCGGGTGAAATCATTGAGGACTGCTATAGCATCAACCTAACAATAACTTCTTTAGAATTTATAAATAAAGCATACTAGATTTAATATTTTCAAAATATTGGGATATTTACCTACCAAGATATTTATGAAGGTGGTCTGACTATGAATCTCAGGACAAAAACACTACTAATTATTGGTCTTTCAATCCCTACTTTAGCCGTAGGACTTTTAATTGTACTTTCTCAACTATTGTCCGTACAAATAGATGAAAAAGAAAGTGCTACCCTAATTAATCGCCTCCAACAATTCCTTAAGAAATCATCCGTGCAACCTATAGAATTGACCAACCAAGATGCATTATGCCGGGCGGGAGCAGAGAATCGAACGGAAATAAATATTCTTTATCCAGACCAAGCAGATTTTGCTGCCCAACTCCAAAAGCTAGAAGCTAATAATCGCCGAAATAGTCCTTTGATCCAAAAAGTTCAAGGAAATCCCGGATTTTCTTGCACCTCACCGAGAAACGAACAGGCGAATTTCTTACCGCCAGACCCAGCTCAGCGATCGCCCCACTCATCCCCGCGTCCAGACCCACCTTTACAGAGAGGAGAACAAGGTCAAAGACCATCCCTTGGAGCTAGAATCCAAACGAGAGGTAAGGCTTTTTATGTCAATGGAGAGCCAGTCCAGATAGACACCAAGGCTTTACAAAATATAAGACCCTTCCCAAAACCGGAAAACCGGGAGACTAGTAAAGCTCTGCTCCTGCCAATTCGGAATGCTCAGGGCGAACCTGTAGCAATTATGCAATTATTATCGCCTAGTCCTTTTTCTGATACTACGGAAAGCATTAGTAAAGCCTTTTTTCTCTTGGGTATGGGATTATTACTTTTTAGTGTGATTTTGTATTTTGTTCTCGATCGATTTGTTTTGTCTCGCATTTCCCGACTAGAGCAACAAATAGGGCAAGTTAAAGGGGATTTACAAAATCCGGGGCATATCAAGCTGGAGGGACGGGATGAGTTGGCTAATCTGGCGAAAAGTATTAATAAAATGCTACAACGGCAGATCAATTTTCAAAAGCAATTGCAGCAAGCTAAACACCAGATCGAAATTACAAATCGGCAGTTGGCAACGGCGAATCAAGAGCTAGAACATTTAGCCAAAACCGATGGTTTAACTCAGGTGATGAATCGGCATTTCTTTCAGCTTCATCTTGAGGAAGTTTGGCAGGAAGCTCTGCAAAACCGGTTACCTGTGTCGTTAATTTTGTGTGATGTGGATTTTTTCAAACTCTATAACGATACCTACGGGCATTTGGCGGGGGATTTGTGCCTACAGAAAGTTGCGAAGGCGATGCGGGAGGCGGCGAGTATGGAACCCAAGGCGATCGTGGCTCGTTATGGTGGAGAAGAGTTTGTAGTCATTCTGCCCTATGTCCAGATCGATCGAGCAACCCAAGTGGCAGAAAATATGCGATCGACCGTCAGCCACCTCAAACTCCCCCACAGTGCTTCCAAAGTCGCCAACCATGTAACCTTGAGTATTGGTGTCGCAACCCTAATTCCCCAAGCCAATCTTGCTGCCAGAGAGTTAATCGCTCAAGCAGATCAACACCTCTACCATGCCAAAGCTAGCGGACGCAATCAAGTCGTAGCAGAACTTGTGGCTAGTTACAGCCAAGCCTGAGATTAAATAACCTAAACAACCAGATTTCTAAAGATTTTCATGCTGCCTAGTGACCTACTTATTTATCGGCAGAACGGAGAAACTGTTACTCCTAAACGGCTGCCCTTGGATGCATCGGCTCGATCGATCGCCCAAGAACTAATTACCTGTCTCCAGCAACACCTCCATCAACCCCAAGGCAAACTGGATGAAGTCCTTGCCGAACTAGTAAGGAGATAAACCAGATTTCAAGCTCTGGCGGGGTTTAGCCCATATTCTCAAAACTAGCTATGCCACCTTTGAAGTTGTTAGAGGATGTCTGAAAAGTAAAGTGTCATGCTAACCGCCGGAGTAAAAGGCGAATAGAAGCAAGATAAATCCAAGCCTCAGCACTGTGGGTAGAACACTCATAATC
>JAAUUE010000312.1 GCA_012031635.1 Coleofasciculaceae cyanobacterium SM2_1_6
TACCAATCCAAGCTATGTGCATTCAGGTTAATTGTTTTTAGGTAATGTTTAAGTAATGTTTTTATGAAAAAAAATTAAAAAATCCATCAAATTTTAGGATTATTTGTCAACTTTAGATGACATGTTACCCGAAATATTACCTGAAATATTACCTGAAATAGAATAAGTCAACCCGCCACCCACGATCGCAATCATTGCCAAGCCAGAAAATACTATCTGTAGCCCGTAGAGAGTTTCCGCAACTCCCACAAGTAGCAAAGGCAAGCTGAGGGCAATATTCACCACATTATTTTGTAAGCCAAAAACTTTGCCCCGTAGCTCCTCCGGGGTTTCCCCTTGGACGGTGGTTTGCATCGGGATCCCCACCATGGCTCCAAAAAATCCCACGATCGTAATTAACCCCAAAATAATTACCAACTGCTCTCGAAACACCGATAAGCCCCCCAAGGCAGCCCCTAAGCCAATGAATCCCCAAAAGCTAAGCCGAAAAGGTGGAAACTTCTGCCCGACACTACCGAGGATTAAGGCTCCTAGACCCAACCCCAGCCCCGCCGCCGCTAAGAGAAATCCAAACTGCGTCGGTTTCATCCCCGGAATCAACTGCGCCATACGGACTGCCAACACGGCGAGGGCGGCAAAGATCGAAAAGAGAATAGTTAGCTGGATTAAGGCACTCCGCACATGAGGCTGTTTACCAAGGTAAGCCAGACCATCTTGGATATCTTGCCAAATATGAGGTGGTTCTACTTCTGGAGGGTTGAGAGCTTCCCCAGTTTTCAGCCCCAAGAGAATCAGTCCGGCAATAATATAGGCTCCGCCGACGACTAATTCTTTACCCCAATCCCAACCGAGGTGTTTTAGCAATACTTCAGCAATACCTAAAACTGGTTCCCCTACGGCAAACCCAATGATCAAGGAAGCCATCATGGTGGTGGTATACAGGGAGTTGGCGGAGAGGAGATCTCGCTTTTCGAGGATCAGGGGAATCGTTGCTTGTTCGGCGGGGGCAAAAAATTGGGTCAGGGTAGACACAAGGAAGGTAATCCCCAACAAAATATAAAAGCCTACGGGCAGGTTAGCGATCGCTCCCCAGTCTTTGGTTAACCACAGCAGGAGAGGCAAAATTAGCACCAAGGCTCCCCGGAGAATATTGGTTGCCACTAGGACGGCTTTCTTTGACCAGCGATCGACAAATACCCCAGCGATCGACCCAAACAACACCGCCGGAATGGTAAAGGCAATCATAATCCCCGACACCCAACCACTGATCGTCTGTCCCGCAGTTCCGTAGAGACTAGCCACCAACCCAATCATCAGCACCAAGTACACCTTGTCTGCCAACTGCGAAAAGACCTGCCCACTCCATAGGGCTAAAAAGCTCCGATTTGCCAAAACAGGTAGGAATCCCCGCGGCTCTTGTTCTAATTCAGGGGGTTCTAATTCAGGGGGTTCTAATTCAGGGGGTTCTAATTCAGATTTGGCTGCTAACTCTGGATTAAAATTAAGGGGAAAATTAGCTGAAGAAAAGGCTCCAACGGAGGAATTAGTCCTTGGTTGCGGCGGAGAGCTTTCATCGTTACTTTTTCCATTGTGTGCCATGTATTCCTTGGCTGCTTCTGATTCTAAGAGACCCATGCTAGATTTAGTTTGTGTTTATTAACTGCTATGGCAATCCTAAATCATTTGTTAGATTAGATTGTTCTGGTAAAGGATTTTACCCGCCGGCGGCGGGTGAAATCCTTTAGGATTGCTATATGCAAAATTTTGAAATTTTTTGAGAACTGTGACGCAGTTGTCCGCAGCAATTGGGAAAATAATTATTTTAGAGATAGTTATTTTAGATAACTTAGCAACTGAAAATTTTTAAGGAAGTCTCTTTAAAGACTTAAGTTAAAAGTATCTACCTCCATGATACTAAGCTAATTTGGAACTAGAAACTAGACCTTACTAGTGGTTGCTAGGGCAATAATCCCGACTACAGGGATCCCTGCCGCCTCTAGTGCTACTTTTGCCGATCGAGCCGTGGCTCCGGTGGTGTAGATATCATCCAGCAATAACACAGGTTCCCGGAGTTGCTGGCCAGAGGGAGTCACTTGAAAAGCATCTTGGAGATTTTGTTCCCGCGCTTGGATAGACAAACTAAATTGGGCGGTGGTTGCCTTAACTCGGCTCAAGGCAGTCGATCGTAATTTATGCCCCGTAAGACGACAGAAATTCACAGCCAAAAGTTCTGCTTGGTTAAAGCCCCGTTGTTTTTGCTTCTCTGGGTGCATGGGAATGGGGACGATCGCCAATGTGCCTCCGATGGGAGGAGATTGCTGCCAAGCCTTGCCTAGCCAAGTCCCCAAGGGTCGGGCTAACTCTGGTTGATTTTCATACTTGAGGGCGGCGATCGATCGTTTCACCGTTCCTTGATAATTTCCCCACACAAACAAAGGAAAATCTCCCCGCCAAAACTCCGCCGGATTCTGGAACTGACAGGCTTGAATTTGTTTCTGGCAATAGGTACAAACTAATTCTCCCGTTGGGCGTTGGCACAAAGGACAATTAGATTTGAGAAATAAATTGAGCAACCACCGAGAAATATTCGCCATAAGCTCTAAATTACTATGTAAAATCGCTATCCAGATATCAGTCCGTGTCATCTATTGCCAAGAGATGAACAATTAAAGAAATTTCGCTTCATTCCTAGCAACAACTGCTAATATATATCTGATCTCCAGCATATAGATATTGCCATGTCTCAGGAAGTTAGTACCAGTCCCCGGTTAAATCCCTTGCCGATCGAACATCTCCCCTCTGCTCCTCCGGCGCACAATTCCCAGACCCAGCCCCAGGGTTGGTCTGCCAACACTGATGCCGAACAACTGATGGACGAGGTGTTCCTTGACCTCGATCGCATTCTTGCAGGGGGTGCAAATTTAGTCGAAGTTCCCGAACCAGAACAGACCATCGCCCTCCAGACCTTAGTGGTTCCCCCCATTAGCTTGCCCCCCAGTTTTCTGCCTGAACCCCAGCCAGCCCCGGTGCTTCCTGAAACTACAACTACGGCTAAGCCTCAACCAGAGAACTATCTCGATCGGATTCTTTTGGGAATTGCCCTTGCTGTGGTCGGAGCTAGCGGTGTGCTATGGCTGGTGAGTAAAGACATTTTGAAACTACCCTTCCTGCCTCCAGCCCCGACTCCAGTGGCTAGTCAGCCGGTGAATCCCGTCGATGCCAAATTTATTGACTATGTGGAGCGCTCCCTCAAAGCCATCGATCGAAGAGCTAGCAATAATTCCGTAGCCCTCCAGTCTGGCGATCGGCTTCCTTCCCCCAATGGTGGCGTACCTCTCCCTCCTACCCAAGCACCACCCACAGTGCTAGAGCGAGTTTATATTCCCGTATTTCCTCCCCAAATGGCAAATCCGGCTCTGCCCATTGCTCCCGGACTCCTTACTCCCCGTCCCACTGCCCAAAGCCCCAGCCCCGCAGCTAGAAGCTCTAATCCTCCAGCCCAATCTGCCCCGGAACGTTCCGCAGCCAGAGAAGAACCAGCCAGAACTGGAGAAAGAGCACCCGAAAGAGCACCAGCCAGAACTACCGAGGAAACTGAAGCCCCAAGGGAATCTCCTGCCCAAACTGCTGCTGCCCCCGGTCGCACCCTCACGGGAGTCTTGGAATTAGGTGATAGCTCTGCTGCTTTATTTGAGATTGACGGTGTGACTCAACGGGTTGCCGTAGGAGAAGGCATTGGTGATAGCGGTTGGACTCTGGTGAAGGTCGAGAATCAACAGGCTGTAATCCGCCGCAATGGAGTAGTCCAGTCCCTTTATGTGGGTGGCAGGTTCTAGCATGGGACTACTAGATGATCTCAATCAATTTCTAGAAGACCGCCTAGAGGAGTTCCTCCGGAATAATCCCCATTTGGAACTGCAAGCCCTCCTCGAACAACTCCGGGAACAGGAGAAAGATACCATCCGCCTGATCTTTGATCTGCAAAGGGAAGAGCAGCAGTTGCAAGCAGATATCCTGAATGTGGCGAAGGAAATTCAACTGTGGCATAGTCGGGCAGCCAAGGCAAAAGCCTCTGGGCGGATGGATCTAGCTCAAGCCGCCACAAACCGGGAGGCAGAACTGCTCCGGGAAGGCAATCAGCGCTGGGGACAGATGCAGGGGTGTCGAGAGCGAATTTTGCAAACCAAGGAACTCCAAAAGCAAATCCAACAGCGCAGTGCCGAGGTGCAGGTGAAGGCAAAAACTGCCCAAGCCCAAAGGGAGCAAGCTCAAAGGGAACAGTATCGATCGACTACTTCTACAAGTACTTCTGGTCAACAAAATCCTTGGAGTGAACCGATGGGGGATGAATCAGTTAATTCTCGATCGACCCCTAGGGATCCGGCGCAGTTAGATGCTGTTTTTGAAAAATGGGAAATGGAGATGGAACTGGAAGAATTGAAGCGAAATTTAGGGCGCTAAGCAACCTTTGGTAATATTTTGAGAAATATCTAAGAAATTACACACCAAGATAAACTATGGATAAGCGGGGCGAGGATATCTTTACTAAGGAACAAAGATTTCATGATCAGTGGGCAGCTACCATTGATGTGGAGGGCATTAAAGTCCAAGATTATTTTGAAGCTTGTACTGCTCCAGAAAACCGTTTTATTCTGGCGAAATTAGGAGATGTCCAAGGGAAGAGATTACTAGACCTTGGTTGCGGGGCAGGAGAAAATAGTGTTTACTTTGCCAAAAAAGGAGCTGATTGTTTAGCGGCGGATTACTCGCCGGGGATGGTGAAAGTGGCGATCGACCTCGCCACGGCGAACGGGGTAGAAATTACCGGAAAAACCGTCAACGCCATGGCTCTAGATTTACCAGATGATAGTTTTGATATTGTCTACGCTTCCAATTTATTGCATCACTTACCAGACCCCCAATTGGCAATTAAGGAAATGTATCGAGTCCTAAGACCAGGGGGCAAGGCTTGTTTTTGGGATCCCCTAAAGCACAATCCGGTAATTAATGTCTATCGGCGCATGGCTACATCGGTGCGGACGGAGGATGAAACCCCCCTTGATATTAATATTGTTAAGTTTATTCGATCGCAATTCTCCGAAGTCCAGTACGATACTTTCTGGATTGCCAGTCTGTGGATTTTCTTGCAGTTTTATCTGATTGAAAAAGTAAATCCCAACGATGAACGCTACTGGAAAAAAATTATCATCGAACAAGCCCGCCTCGCTCCAACTTACAATAGTCTAGAAAAAGTTGATGGTATTCTTAAGCATCTGCCCTTTATGAAACGCATGGCTTGGAATTTGGCTGTAGTTGCTACTAAGTAAAAAGTAAAAAGTAAAAAGTAAAAAGTAAAAAGTAAAAAGTAAAAAGTAAAAAGTAAAAAGTAAAAAGTAAAAAGTAAAAAGTAAAAAGTAAAAAGTAGAAAGTAGAAAGTGAAAAGTAGAAAGTAGAAAGTGAAAAGTAGAAAAGTGAAAGATAGAAAGTGAA
>JAAUUE010000313.1 GCA_012031635.1 Coleofasciculaceae cyanobacterium SM2_1_6
CCCCTTCTCCTAGGGAGAAGGGGCTGGGGGATGAGGGGCTTTTTCCTTATTCACGCAAGAGGTCTACTGTTCACTGTTCACTGTTTACTGTTTACTGTTCACTGTTCACTGTTTAGTCACCATTCAAAATTAATTCCCTGTTGGCGGAGATAGGTTTGGAGTTGAGGCATCAGGCCATTTGGAATATCGGCAGGTTTTGTGCCGGGGGTTGCTTCCCGGAGTAACCATGCTGCCACCGTTCCCGCTCCAGTCCCCACACCCCATTCACCATTATGGATCCGGGTCACCGCATTGACAATGTGTGATACGGCGATTCCTTTGCCACCGATGAGTAAATTATCAATTTTTTGGGGAATCAAGGCTTCTAGGGGAATGTATACAGGCAAGACATTGTTAGAAAAAGTCGGCGCATCCTCGGCAGAATTAGATGGTTCCCAGTTCATATAACGACAGCCGTGCATATCCACATCGTAATGAGTTAGGGCGATCGCTGTAGCCCGGAAATCCCTGCCCCCGCTCATATCCGATCGAATATCCTGTTCCTTCATCTGAAACTCCTGCTGCCCGTAGGCTGCCCGACCCAAAATTCTTCTGCCTTCTCGAATGTAGGGGTACATACTTAAGCCCGATTCGGTTCCCATGGGGGATTCTGCTCCTTGGAGAAGACTGAGGGGAAAACCGGGGCGGGCTTGGGTTTCCATCAACCATTCGGCAAAGAGGAGGGCATGATTTTCCCCATCCTTGAGAGCATTGTAGTTAAATCCTCCCATCCAGTTTTGGCGCTGTTTAGATTTCTGGAGCACCTCCTCGGTCATGATCAAGGGCGGGTTCATGATCCCCCAATCGTTGCCTTTATTCCAGTTAATCATGGAAATATCCCCCAGCCCCGGTGTGCCAGTGAAGCGATCGCTCCCCGTAGCATTGACAATCCGGCGGTAGTTAAACACACTCCTGCCCTCGAACATAGGGAAGCCTTCTAGATCGTACATAGTCCGATGCAGATCCCTTGACCAGCCGGGCTGGATCTTTTTTACTTCCTTGAGGGCTTTGCCTCGATCGTCATGAATCGCCAAAGCAAAGGGATAGGTAAAGGCTTGGGTACATTCAGGATTATCTTGCGGTGCGCCGTTAATCTCTCCGGTGGTAGCATTGCTCTCGGAACCTAAACGGTAGGGCAGCCCCGCCCAAGCTACAACTTCGGCTGTGTCGGTGGCATCGATCACAATCATCCTTTTCCCCGCCGGAGCTTGGAGTCTGAGGGGAATTTTTTCGTAGATGTCATCGCTTGTCCAGTAATACCAAGGGACGATATCTTTAGATAGTCTGCCCTGGGGACGGTAGCTAGGATTTTTGGGGATGCGTTTCACGGCGTAGATGGCGGTAATATTTTTGCCTTCCGCATCAAATTCGGCTCCCTTGAAAGCAATGCCCGTTCCCCACCGACTCTGGGGAGATTTGCTGGCTGCCTGTTCGAGGAGTTGGGCGGCGGCTCTGGCTCCGGCTTCGGGAGGGAAACAAAGCGCACCAACCCAGCAACCATTGATCTGAGCGACCTTGGTTCCCGCCGGAACTTTTGTCCAAGTTGGCAGGTTCACGGTTTGTTGTCGCAGCAGAGCTTTGAACTGATCCCAATTTTCGGAGAAGTTGCTCAGAGCCAGCATGGAATGGGATTTATCAAGGGCAGACACGGCTTGGGAGCTAATTTGTCCCCCCAACCAAGGGGTAAGCTCGATCGTGCAGGTCTGGACTCCCGCTTGCATAGCCTGACTAGCTGCGGCAATTCCCCCAAAGGAACCCCCCACCACCGCCACTTCACATTCCCAAACCTCCTTGGGCGGGGGCAGAAAATCTAAGACGGGAAATCCAGCATTGGTCTTGGGAACAGGGTTGGCAGCATTATTGGTACTAACTTCTATGGTGTTTTGTGGATTAACAACTTGCCTAATTTCCGCCCTTTGTCCACCGATCAAGCGGGGGATCAAGAAAACTAAGCTCAGGGCAAGGAAAAAAGTTACGATCGTGAAAAAACGCCGACGCTTCATTTGATTTCTGTAGTAAGCTCTTTTTTTGCTAACTTTGATTTTTCTAACTCTTCTCGTTTTTCTAATTCTTTTGCCGCTTTTCACTAGTAGCCTTGAAAAATGCTCATGAATTTTAACAAAAAGTTAACCAAATCGTTAATTACACTACAGAATATCACAATAAAATCAAATTCCTGAAGCCGGAATTAATCAATTTTTTTTATTAGTAATCCCAAATCCGGGTTGATTGATTTACTGATCTAAATCGGTGACAACCAATGCGACAAGAGCAAAGTCATCGCTTGTTCAATAAGACCGGAGCGATCGACCATGGCTGCTAATTGTGATATCGCCTAGGAACCACCAAAAGCCTCTGCGGCTGTACTAGAGAGAGCGACTTGATCGGCATTCTCGATCGCTTCCTGCAACTCCTCGATCGTCAAATAACTTCCCCCGACTTTGCATTTCATACATTAGACCTCTTGCGTGAATAAGGAAAAAGCCCTTTATCCCCCAGCCCCCTTCTCCCTAGGGGAGAAGGGGAGTACGAGGAAAGTCCCTCTCCCTAGGGAGAGGGATTTAGGGTGAGGGTCATGATTCACGCAAGAGGTCTACTGCATTGGCAATAGACGCATCCCACGATTCGCAAAGCGATCGCTTCGGGAATCGGGTTGTTCTTCCTTCTGCTTGGCGCTTGATGAGATGTAGCAGGAGAAGTTTGGCAAAACTATTACCCTCCAAACTTTACAGCCCAATTTATTTACAGTATTTTGCTTAATCTTAACAACTCCGTTTCCTCGTAACCTCGCCTTGCACCACGACCAAAATTTCTACAAAATTTCTACAAGATTTCTACAAGATTTCTAAAGCGGGATTTTTTTGCTTAGGCATACTTTGGATCTTCGGTTTTCTATCCTCTTTGCCAATTGTTGTTAAGATAAGTTGAAGAACAGAAAAATACCATCAATATCAGAAGGCTTGAAAAGCGTTTCTGTTTCACCTCTGGTTATTTTTTAACTATATTAGGCTCCCTTAAGCTCTATGAAACTCGCTGGCATCCTCCGGGTATTGGCTCGATCGCCCCTTACTCAAGAATTAATAAAAACTCTCAACCAAAAGCAATCCCTCCACCTCAACGGCTTGCCTCGGTTTCCCAAGGGCTTAGTAGCCAGTGCCATCGCCCAAACCGCCGGAAAAAATTTATTAGTAGTCTGTGCCACCCTCGAAGAAGCGAGTCGCTGGGCAGCACAACTAGAAATCATGGGCTGGCAGAGTGTCAATTTTTACCCGACCCTAGAAGTATCTCCCTACGATGGCTTGGCGGATGGTTTGAGTTCTACCTCCGAGACGACTTGGGGACAGTTACAACTTTTGGCAGATCTAGTCACTACCCAGAATTTAACCGGGCGGGCGATCGTCACCACCACCAATGCCCTCCAGCCCCATTTACCTTTACCAACAGAATTTCAGCCCCACTGTCTCCAGCTAACTCAGGGACTCACCCAAGATTTAGCCCACCTAGACCAAAAGTTAGCAGCCTTGGGTTACAGTCGAGTTTCCCTTGTGGAAGGGGAGGGACAGTTTAGTCGGCGGGGGGATATTTTGGATGTATTCCCAGTGGCGGCGGAGCTGCCGGTGCGGTTGGAATGGTTCGGCGATCAATTGGAAAACCTGAAGGAATTTGATCCCGCTACCCAAAGATCCCTCGATAAAATTACGACCCTAACCCTGACCCCGACAAGTTTTCAGCATTGGTTCTCAGGAGATGAGACAGAAGCAGCAAATTCTCAATATGATTCTCAAAAGAACTCTCTAGCTAATTCTGTAGCTTTAGTATCTCTGTTATCCTACCTGCCAGAAAATACGTTACTGGCGATCGATGAACTAGACCAGTGCCTTGCCCACAGTGATAAGGCGTGGGAATATGCCGAAACCCAATGGCAACAATTAATTACCGCAAATTCAAAAAGTTCACTGAGGGCTGCCGAAGGGCAACCCCGACTCCATTTCCGTTTGGAGCAAATTCTTGCTGGGGAGGTTACTGAGGAGTTCGACAGTGTAAGCCCTAGCCAAAGCAGGGTCACTGAGCGGAGTCGAAGTGCTGATTCTAACCAGAGCGAGGTCACTGAGCAGTTCGGCAGGCTCACTGTAACACGGAGTCGAAGTGCAAATACCTTTTTACAGCTTTATTTATCAGAACTGGTAGAAACTGACCCAGAAACATCCATGGCAACGGTGAATCTGGCTAGCCGTCGCATCCCGACTCTACCCCATCAGTTTGCCAAACTTGCAGAACTAATTCGCCAAGAACTCGATCGACCCTCGACTACTTTTTGATTTCTGCCCAGCCCTCCCGATCGGTTTCCCTGCTGCAAGAACACGACTGCCCGCCCAGTTTGTCCCCAATCCCCAAGACTACCCCGCCATCGATCGACTGGAAATTCAGCACACGCCCATCGCCCTCAAGTATTCTGGTTTAGCCGAGCTAGAGGGATTTATTCTGCCTACTTTTAGATTGGTGGTCGTGACCGATCGAGAATTTTTTGGGCAGCACTCCCTTGCTACCCCCGGCTATGTCCGCAAACGCCGCGCCGCAGTTTCCCAGCAGGTAGACCCGAATAAATTATTACCTAATGATTACGTCGTCCATCGCAACTACGGCATTGGGAAATTTCTGCGCTTGGAAAGTTTGACCATAAATCGAGAAGTCCGGGAATATCTGGTGATTCAGTATGCCGATGGTTTGTTGCGGGTGGCGGCGGATCAGTTGGGAACCCTGTCTCGGTTTCGCACCGTGGGAGAAAAAGCCCCAGAGTTGCACCGGATGGCGAGTAAGGCTTGGGAAAATACCAAAAGTCGGGTACGGAAAACCATCAAGAAATTGGCGGTGGATCTGCTGGAACTCTACGCCAAACGTAGTAAGGTACAGGGTTTACCTTCCCTGCCGACAATCCATGGCAGCAGGAAATGGAGGATTCTTTCCCCTACCAAGCTACCCCCGACCAACTCAAGGCAGTGCAGGATATTAAGCGGGACTTGGAAAGCGATCGACCCATGGATCGATTGGTGTGTGGAGATGTGGGCTTTGGCAAAACCGAAGTTGCGATCCGAGCCATTTTTAAGGTCGTCACCAGTGGTAAACAAGTAGCCCTCCTCGCCCCGACTACCATCCTCACTCAGCAACACTACCACACCCTCAAGGAACGCTTTGCCCCTACCCCATTAATATCGGGCTGTTAAATCGGTTCCGCACCCCGGAAGAAAAGAAAGCCCTCCTGCAACGGCTCTCCACGGGGGAACTGGATATTGTGGTGGGAACTCATGCACTCTTGGGGAAGGGGGCAAGTTTTCGAGATTTAGGATTATTGGTGGTCGATGAAGAGCAGCGCTTTGGAGTGAATCACAAGGAAAAATTAAAGCCCTCAAAGCTCAAGTGGATGTCCTGACCCTGAGCGC
>JAAUUE010000314.1 GCA_012031635.1 Coleofasciculaceae cyanobacterium SM2_1_6
GGAGAGACAATTTTGGTAATTACTGATGGCGAGCCGGACGATCGCAAAGCGGTGATGCGAGTAATTATCGAGGCTTCTCGGAAGATGGAACGGGGACGAAGAATTAGCCATTTCTTTGATCCAAGTAGGCAATGATAGCCTTGCCACTCAATTTCTCAAGGCTCTAGATGATGACCTAGAAAAAGCCGGGGCAAAATTTGACATTGTAGACACCATTACCCTAGAAGATATGGAAGGTTTTACCTTGTCGGAAATTTTGTTGAATGCCATTAATGATTAGTTATTGTAGGGACGCAAGGCTTTGCATCTTGTAGGGGCGCAAGGCTTTGCGTCCTCAGTTATCGATATTAATTTGCTTTATGAAAAGACGATCGTCATTTTTTATCTTTAGTTTAGCTGCTGGTTTAATTATGGGTTTAGCAATACCTACCCTTGCCCAACCTGCACCCCTGCCTACGCCCGATCGTAGCGGTGATTATCGGCGCACAGATCACCAACTGTGGATTGTGACAGACCCCGATCCCAATGGTTTAAACTGTCGTTGGTCAAGAGCAATGCCCAGTAATTGGGCTGATCCCAGTGTCCGCTTCCCCCGCAGGAATATTCGAGACTGGAGCATCGTCCGCCGATTTATTCAAAATACAGTTTTAGTTGCCAATACGGATCCGGCAGGATTTGTTACCTTTACCGATGAAGACGACAAGCCTTGGTTAAAGGTAAGAATTGGAGCGGAGAACCAAATTTGCCTAGTTAGGGCTAATCAGGACTTTATCCGCCCCATCCGTTAATTCTACGAAACAAGGGGACTTAAGCCCCTTACCTATCGTCCACCCTAGAAAAGCACTGTAATTGTCCCGTCGTTCACTATCCTGTCACTATCCTGTAGTTAAGGACACTATTTAAGGAAATCGACAGAGGTTTAAGAAAAAAGATTTAGGTCTGTGACGGCTCCTAAACTGCTAGAGGAGACTAGCTTGGCATACTTGGCGAGGACTCCTCTGGTATAGCGGGGAGCGGGAGGCTGCCATTTTGCCCGTCGTTGTTCTAGTTCTTCCTCAGAAACTTCAAGTTGTAAGAGTCTTTGATGAGCATCAATGGTGATCGTGTCCCCTTCCTCAACGAGGGCGATCGTTCCCCCCACTGCTGCCTCTGGAGCCACATGCCCGACCACCATGCCGTAGGTTCCTCCCGAAAACCGACCATCGGTGATCAGTCCCACGGAGTCACCCAAACCTGCACCAATAATGGCAGAAGTCGGAGCCAACATTTCCCGCATTCCGGGGCCCCCCTTCGGACCTTCGTAACGAATTACGAGAATATCCCCCGCTTGAATTTTGCCAGCCAAAATCGCTTCTAGGCTACTTTCCTCCGACTCAAAAACCCTAGCTTTCCCAGTAATCTTGGGTTGCTTCACTCCTGTGATTTTTGCCACAGCCCCTTCGGTGGCTAAGTTACCCCGGAGAATTGCTAAGTGACCTTGGGCATACATGGGGTTGTGCCAAGGGCGAATCACGTCTTGGTCGGGGGATGGTTCACTGGGAATCGGGGCGAGAATTTCGGCGATCGTCTCTCCGGTAATAGTTTTGGCATCTCCATGGAGAAGATTATGCACCAATAACATTTTCATAACCTGCGGAATTCCCCCGGCTTTATGGAGATCCGTTGCCACGTAGCGACCACTGGGTTTGAGGTCACACAAAACAGGAACCTTCGCCCGGATTGCTTCAAAATCATCAAGGGTGAGGGGAATTTTGGCTGTGTGGGCGATCGCTAGCAAGTGCAGTACAGCATTGGTAGAACCACCAACCGCCATGATCACAGAAATTGCATTCTCGATCGCTTTCCTAGTTATAATCTCTGTAGGGAGAATTTGTTTACGAATGGCATCTACCAATACTGCGGCGGACTTAGCAGTGCTGTCACTCTTTTCTTGGTCTTCGGCAGCCATGGTTGAGGAATAGGGCAGACTCATACCCATAGCTTCAATTGCTGAAGACATGGTATTAGCTGTGTACATACCTCCACAGGAACCAGCACCCGGACAGGCTTTGCGTTCGACTTCTAACAATTCATTGGCATCTATCTTACCTGCACTGTACTCTCCCACGGCTTCAAAGACACTGACGATGGTTAAGTCTTTGCCCTTATGGTGACCGGGCTTGATCGTGCCACCGTAGACAAAAATAGCTGGAATATTCATGCGAGCGATGGCAATCATGGCTCCCGGCATATTTTTATCGCAGCCCCCGATCGCCAGTACTCCGTCCATACTCTGGGCGCTACAGGCAGTCTCGATCGAATCCGCAATGACATCCCGGGACACCAAAGAATACTTCATTCCCTCCGTACCCATGGAAATGCCATCGCTAACAGTGATCGTGCCGAAGATCTGGGGCATAGCTCCCGCTTGACGAGCCGCCGCCTCCGCCCTGAGAGTTAGCTCATTAATACCCATATTGCAAGGAGTAATCGTGCTATACCCGTTAGCGATGCCAATAATTGGCTTATTAAAGTCAGCATCACCAAAACCCACGGCTCGGAGCATGGCTCGGTTAGGGGATTTGGCACTGCCTTGGGTAATGGCTTTACTTCGGAGATTTTCTAATATGTTTTCTGTCACAACTTACAATTCCTGAGGTTTTAAAATAATAGTTACCGGATTTTACCCCTAATTCATTGAAAAATCTTATATTTACTCACCCCTCCCAGAAGTAACTGTTCCCAGAGAAATCCCTAAGTTAATTCTCAAATCAATTCCAAAATATCTATAAGCAATTTAACGAAAGTACAAGGAGTTACAATGGTTTTTTCTGATCTTATCCCAAATACTACCCCCAGCAAGCCCCTTGGTAGTAGCATTCCCAACGTCACCCCTAGCGCAACTACAAAAAATAATTACCCCATAACCATGATCTTAGAAGAAATAAAGCGTCGCTATGCCGATGGAGAAACCGACTTTCGTGATATTGATCTGTCAAACCAATTACTGGGAGGCTTAGAGTTAAGGGAAGTTGATCTCCGGGGGGCAAACTTTCGGGGCGCAGACCTCGCTGGGGCAAATTTGAGTGATAGCAATCTCCGGGAGGCAGACCTCACAGGATCAAATCTAACCGAGGCGCAACTCCATCGGACAAATCTAATTGAGGCAAACCTCACCGATAGTTGTTGTTTTCAAGCTGATTTTGCAGATTCTAGCCTCCGGGCTTCCGACCTGAGTAAAGCTAATTTTACCGCCGCAAATCTCAGTTTTACGATTCTTAGTGATGCCATTATTAGCAGCACAGACTTTACCCAAGCCAAACTATCGGAAGCGACTCTGACTCGAGTTAAACTTCTAGATTGTAAGTTTTATCAAGCAAATTTGGAAGGAGCAAATTTTACAGGAGCGACACTGATTAATGTGGATCTAACAGAAGCAAACTTGGCAAGGAGTTTATTCAACAATAGTAAGACCCTAGGAGCCAATTTTCAACGGGCAGACCTGAGCCGAGCCAGAATTAATAAAGCCGATATGTCCGCAGCAAACTTTAGCGATGCCAATCTCCGGGAGGCTAACCTGACTTGGACAACCCTGCGGGAGGCAAATTTTTATCGAGCCAAACTCTACCGGGCGAAACTTTGCTGGGCGAATCTCAGTAAAGCTAATCTTGTGGAAGCTGTACTTCTAGATGCAGATCTGACCCAAGCCAACTTAACTGGGGCTGATCTAACTATGGCGATTATGTCAAATTCTTAGGGCAGAGAAATCACTACGACATTAGGATGCCAGCCCTTAGATAAAAAATCCCCCAAAATACTATTGAAAAAATAGTCTACTTAGACGTAGACTGGAGATGCAAAAGAATAGCCCCTATAAAAAATCATTCTTCGATCGATATTCTCCGTGTATCTACTATTTCAAGTATTGCGTCAACTTTCTGGCTATTTTTTGAGGATTATTTTATTTCATCCACCATTGCGTCAACGGCAGATTAATTTATCTACCAATAGGGTTTTCTATGGGCATTACTTCTAATCAAGACATTAAATATGAGAACCTCCGTCTGCTATCTCTCTACCGTCAATCCCAAAGTCTAGAGATGCGGAATCAAATAGTCCAAATGAACTTTGGTTTAGTCCGGAGGGAGGCTCATCATTATGCTTATCAAGCACAGGAGAACTACGAAGACTTACTCCAAGTCGGGTGCATTGGTTTAATCAATGCCATTGAAAGATTTGATGCAACTAAGGGGAATGCCTTTAGTTCTTTTGCTATGCCCTATATTCGGGGCGAAATTCAGCACTACCTGCGCGATCGCAGTAATACAGTACGGATTCCCCGCCGCTGGCTGACTCTCCAACAACAATCCCTAGGGGTGGTAAATCAATTACGCAGTCAACTGCAACGGCAGCCCACAGATACAGAGATTGCTGAGGCTCTAGAGATTTCCCACCAAGAGTGGCAAGATATTAAATTAGCCCACCAAAACCGGAAGTTGGTGAGTCTAGATGTGCCAGTAAAGGACGGCGAAGATAGCTCCACCTGTTTGGGAGAATTAATGCCAGATTCTCAGTACCGGAGTTTTCAACTAGCTCAAGAAGATCAAATTCGCATCCAACAGGCTTTAATTCACCTTGAAGACCAAACGCGGCGCATCCTAGAATTCGTATTTCTCCACGACCTCACCCAAAAAGAAGTTGCCGAACAACTAGATATAAGTGTTGTCACTGTCTCCCGCCGTCTGAAAAAGGGATTAGACACGATGAAGAAGTTATTGGCAGGGGCTGATGAATAATAGCTATAATGCTGATGGTGATGAAGCTAACAAATAATTTATTAAAGCGTGGAGGTTTGTATGGGGCGTAAACCATTGGTAGTTTGGGCTGGGTTGCTGGCTCTGTTGATGAGCGGTTGTGATTCTCTACCTTTTTTTGGGGGAGATCAGGCAAGTGAACCATCTCCAACTTCCACGGCTCCGGCTACTCCTCAGGGATCACCGATCGCTGCTGGTTCGCCCATGGCTCCTCCAACTTCGCCGAGGGCGGGGGCTTCTCCGGCGGGGGCGATCGGGACTGTTCCCCTAGCACCCAATGCTCGTCCTGGTAGTCCAGCGACACCTAGTCCAACGGCAGCTAACGCTCCTAGTGGCTTGATTACTACTACTTCCCCAGAAGATGCCCTCCTACGGAGCCAGCAAGGACGGAATGATCCCTTTGCACCTGTAGCTGTCCAGCCCCTAGTCAGAGGTACTACAGGGACAGCAGGGGGTACAGGCACAACAGCGGCAGCGAATCTTCCCAATAATGCCCCCTTAGTCCAAAGACCCGTACCTGCTCTCCCCCAAATTCCGCCTCCCCCCCAGAGCAGCCTTACCTACTTCCTCCCTCTCCTTCACCACGTCCAGTAACCCGCCGCCAGCTCCTACTGGGGCAACTACGGCGGGAAGAACTGGTGCTACC
>JAAUUE010000315.1 GCA_012031635.1 Coleofasciculaceae cyanobacterium SM2_1_6
TCCCTAGGGAGAAGGGGAGTAAGAGGAAAGTCCCTCTCCCTAGGGAGAGGGATTTAGGGTGAGGGTCATGATTCATGCAAGAGGTCTATTATAGGACTGCTACAGTTTGGGAATAGCTTGAGAATAGTTTGGGAATAGTTTGGGAATAGTTCGTGAATTGTGGGTATAGATTTAATCATCACTTTCCTTGGGGTATTTTTCCTTCTAGTTTTTAGCGTGAGCCAAGGCTATTTTATTGGCTTTCCCCTAGGAGTTGCCTTGGTCATCTTTTTAGGGGTGATGAAAGGGCGGGGCTTTCCCCTAGGAACTCTGATAGCGATGGCATGGCGAGGCAGCCAAAAATCTTGGGGCGTGATCATCATCTTATTTTTGGTGGGAGTGGTCAGCGCTGCTTGGATTGCTGCCGGAACTGTGCCTGCGATCGTCTATTATGGTCTCCAAGTTATCCAGCCCCGTTACTTCATTGTGTCGGGGTTTTTGTTGACGAGCTTTGTTTCTCTGCTGTTGGGGACTTCCTTCGGGACGGTGGGAACCGTGGGGACGGCGTTGATGGTGATGGCAAGGAGTAGCGGCGTAGATGAGAACCTGATGGCGGGGGCGGTGATTGCTGGGGCGTATTTTGGCGATCGTATCTCTCCCATGTCCTCCAGCGCCCATCTAATTGCCACCCTCACGGAAACCAAAATCTATCAAAATATCAAGCACCTCTGGCAAACTAATCTGATTGCCCTTAGTTTAGCGACAGTGATCTATCTCCTGCTTTCTCTCACGACTCCGGCTGCCACCACTCAGCAAAATATCACTGCCGAAATTGCCCAGACTTTTACGATTAATCCCTTGGTGATAGCTCCTGCCTTTGTAATCTTGGGGCTGGCGATCGCTCAAGTTCCCGTGAAGCTTTCCATGCTCCTGAGTTTAATCACGGCTCTGGGGTGCAGTCTCATCTATCAGCCCTATTCTTTGATGGATAATCTGCAATTTCTCCTGTGGGGATTTACCCTAGCCCCGAATCATCCCCTGGCGGATATTGTCAAAGGCGGGGGCTGGTGCCGATGCTGAGGGTGGTAATTGTGGTGGTTATTTCCACAGCCCTAGGGGGAATTTTCTTGGAAACCCAGATTTTCAGCAGTCTGAGTAACTGGCTCCAAAATATTAGAAATCACCATCAAAATCACCAGCAATTATTCTTGGCAACGCTACTCATTAGTATTGTTAGCTGTGCCTTTGGCTGTAGTCAAACCATTGGCATTGTCATGACTCAACAACTAGTGGAACCCAACTATGCAGCATTAGAAAAGGGAAATTATCAACTGGCGAGGGATTTGGGGAATACGGCGATCGTGGTGGCTCCCCTGATCCCGTGGAATATTGCGGGTTTAGTGCCAGCCCAAATCCTATTAGTAGATGCTCATTTCATTCCCTACGCTGTCTATCTCTATCTTCTGCCCCTAGTTAATCTCCGACAATTCTTCCTCCCTAAATCTTGAGTAGTTTTATCTCAAGTCTAAGCTCCGTCAAGCTCTCGATCTGTGGACTTCTGTAGTAATGGTTTTAACTGCCTTAGATTAACGTGAGTTCGACAAAATCTGAAGCCCTCACGCTCTCCCAGAACGGGGGAGGGAACAAGAAAAATTAGTCTTACTCCCCTTCTCCCCTTGAGGGAGAAGGGGAGAAGGGGAGAAGGGGATGAGGGGTATTTCTGAGCATCGAACTCACGTTAGATTAAGTAAATCAATAGACCCAGCTATGGGAATCTGCGATCGCTCCCCCAGTTTAGGAGATTGGTAACTTTTAGGATTAATACACATCCCGCACATAACGTTTATCAGCAGCGAGTTTTTTGAGATAAGCCTTACTTTCTTCTGGGGTGAATTTACCGTGGGTTTGAATAATATCCCCCAGAGCCTGATCCACGTCTTTTGCCATGCGACTAGCATCACCACAAACATAAAAATGCGCCCCCGCTTCCAGCCAAGCCCAGAGTTCTGCCCCCTGAGAGCGCATCTGATCTTGAACATAAATTTTTTCTGGTTGATCCCGAGAGAAGGCTAGATCAAGGCGAGTTAAAAAGCCATCCTGATGCCATTGTTTGAGTTGATCTTGATAGTAAAAATCGGTCGATCGATGCTGTTCCCCAAAAAAGAGCCAGTTTTTGCCAGAGTCTCCCCTGCCTTGGCGCTCTTGCAAGAAAGCCCGAAAGGGGGCAATCCCGGTGCCGGGCCCCACCATAATCATTGGTGTCTCAGGTTGAGCGGGGGGGCGGAAGTGGGCAGATTTCTGGACAAAGATGGGGATTTCTGTATTTTGGGGACAATCGGCAAGGAAAGTAGAAGCAACACCTTTGCGGGGTCTGCCTTTGTAGCTGTAGCGTACTGCTGCCACGGTGAGATGAACTTCTGTGGGTGTGGCTTTGGGGCTGGAGGAGATGGAATACAATCTCGGTTGCAGACGTTTGCAGAGGCTGAGGAGTTCGGTGGCATTCAGGTCGATCGCATATTCATAGAACAAATCCACCACTTGTTTTCCCCATAGCCATTGGTTAAGTTGGTCTTTGTGTCCGGGCTGGAGGAGGTGGGCTAATTCTGGGGATTGCGATCGATCGAGGACAAATTGCAGGAGATTTTGGTTAATCCGGGCAATCTCAAAATGTTTGAGCAGGGCAACTTCTAAGGGCATTTCCCCCAGTCCGTCTACTCTAACTAGAGTTTCGGGAGATAACTTAGTAACCGAGAGCAATTCAGCAACTAAATCTGGACAATTCTGCACCCAAACCCCAAGGGCATCCCCGGCTTCGTAGGTAAAATCGGCATCAGCATTGGTGTAGCCTTCCCTTTGGGAAATCGAGAAAATAAATTGTCTAGTTTCCTTGAGAGAACCCGGTGCATTTAATAAAATATTGCCGACTAAGGGAGCTAAGAGCGGATTTTTTTTGTCGAAGGTTTTAGTGATTTTTGTGGAGGCTGGAACTGGGGTAGAGGTTTGCAGAGTCACTGGGGGAGGGGCGGCGATCGCACCTCCTGCGGCAGAAATTTTAGACGCAGCGATCGATACTTTTTCCTGAGCAAGATAATTTTTTACGCCCTCTAACCAAGCCTGAGCTAGGGGTTGATCATCAGGTTCACAGTCTACCCTTGGTAAAAATCGATGCGCTCCTAAGGCTTCTAGGCGCTGGTCTAGTCTGCGTCCGTGTCCACAAAATTGATCATAACTAGAATCCCCAAAGGCTAGGACACTAAAAGAAGTTTCCGGCAAATGAGGGGTGCTATCACTTTGGAGGGCTTCCCAAAAATTTGCCCCATTATCAGGAGCATCACCATCACCGAAGGTACTGCTAATTAACAGTAAGGTGCGAACCTTGGGGAGATTAGCAATATTGTAATCATCCATAGCTACACTCTGCACCTGATGCCCTGCGGCTCTCAAAGACTTGGCACAAACTCCGGCAAACTCTTCGGCATTGCCAGTTTGGGAAGCCCAGAGTAACAATACTAGTGGTGTGTTTTCTTCAGGCAGTTTCAGGGACGGGGAGGTGAGTTCCAGTGGGGAAGGCTGAGCGATCGAGGGATTTGCCAAAGTAGAGTTTAGAGGACTTTCGCCAGTAATAGGGAGAATCCCAGACCCATAGCTCCGGGCAAACAGCCCCGACAGCAGCCCATCAATCCATAGCCGTTTCGCCGGATCCAGAGGAGCGCTGGGGGGAAGGGTCGGCACACCACCAGTTTTTCGGGATTCTTCGAGGCGCAAACCTGCACAATAGCCAGCTAAATAGAGTTTTTCATGGTCTTCTAGCACCACAGTTGGCATGGCTTCCAGACCCAACAGGTTAGAAAAGGCATCAATTTGGGACATAGCAAGTTCTGCAAAGGTAGAAGGAATAACAGGATGAACATCTGGGCAGTCACTGAGCAGTTCAACAGGCTCACTGTAAAACTTTGCCGAAATGTGGTTATTGAGCAGTTCGACAGGCTCACTGTAAAACTTTGCCGAAGTGTGGTCACTGAGCGGAGCCGAAGTAGGGTCACTGAGCGGAGCCGAAGTGTTGGGAATAGCAGGTTCCACGGGTTCGATCGCAGCCTTAACAGGGGTCAAATTCACGGCACAGAATTTACACTCTGGCTGGAGAGAGATGGGATCGACGGCATCACTGGTGACAGCATTGATGGCTAGGTCTTTACCAAAAACATCATTCCAATGGAACGGCACAAAACAATTGCCCGATCGCACCCGGTCAGTCACTACGGCGGGTAACACAGCAAAACCTCGCCGAGAACGAATTTCCACAGGGTCTCGATCGCTAATCTGCAATACCTTCGCATCCTCTGGATTAATCTCCACAAAAGGTCCCGGATTGAGTTTATTCAGGGTCGGCACTTTCCCCGTCTTCGTCAGCGTATGCCATTGGTGCTGCAATCTCCCAGTGTTGAGAACAAAGGGATAATCGCCATCAGGCATTTCAGTTTTTGGCAGGTGGGGGCGGGGGAAAAATACAGCTTTACCACTGGCAGTGGGGAATACGAGGCGAGGATGACTACCATCTAGATTTTCCTTCAGGGTTTGGCTGATGCCATTATTCAAGTAACGGATAGGGTGGCGATCGCTGGTCTTTGAGGGATTCGATCGGCTTCCTGTAAAACTTGTTTGCAGAGGATCAATATCTGGGATAGTATCCAGTGCTTCTGGAGGACAGGGCCATTGCAGGGGAGTTTTGCGGAGGCGTTCATAACTGGCACCCCGCAGGTCATAGCCAGTTTGGGGATTCCCCGCCTTTTTAATTTCCTCAAAAATTTCTGAGGCAGAATTGTAGGAAAACCCTTGGGCAAAGCCCATTTCACAGGCGACCCTAGCGATAATTTGCCAGTCGGGGAGAGCCGCACCGGGGGGATCGATGACTTTCTGCATCAAAGTGAGATTCCGCTCCGAATTGACCATCACCCCTTCGGCTTCTGCCCATAAAGCACCGGGCAGCAAAATATCAGCGTAGGCATTGGTTTCGGTATTTAAAAAGGCATCTTGGACAATTACCAACTCTGCTTTTTGTAGACCCTCGATCGCCCTCTGTCGATTCGGGATAGTTGCCACCGGATTTGTACAGATAATCCAACAAGCCTTGATCTTACCCGCCGCCATTTGGGAGAACAGATCGATCGTTCCTTGCCCCAGATTGGTTTTGATTGTCCCCGGTGGTATTTGCCACAAGTCCTCGATAAAGGCTCGATCGGACTCCACCAGCACCGATCGCTGTCCCGGCAATCCCGCCCCCATATAACCCATTTCTCGCCCCCCCATGGCATTGGGCTGCCCCGTCAAGGAAAAGGGTCCACTCCCCGGACGGCAGATGCTTCCCGTTGCTAAATGGAGATTGCAAAGGGCATTCGTATTCCAAGTCCCGTGGGTGCTTTGATTCAGTCCCATAGTCCAGCAACTCATCCAAGCCTTT
>JAAUUE010000316.1 GCA_012031635.1 Coleofasciculaceae cyanobacterium SM2_1_6
GCTGTTTCAAAACATCGGCGTTTTCAGTAGTGATTCCTAAAACTGACGAGAAAACCCTAGCTTTATGTTTACCCCCGGAATGTTCAGGGTTAAGGCAGTAGCCAATTAGTTTTTGCATCGGAATTTCTGCAAGTTCACCCTTTGGTAGCTTCATGATAAATGTTTTTTACACCTTTGATCATTCTTGTCTACATTATCTATAGCATGATCGCTGTTCCCGATGTTCTAGTTGTTAATGGGGTTAAATAGATAAAATTTGGGTGGGGGCGATCGGGCTTTTCATGGCTAGTAATTATTAGTTAGAAAGGTGAATTATGTTTCATTAATGTATTTGGGAAGATGGACGATTACATTATATTTTCAAGTACTCCCGATATTTTTGAAAATCATTCAGGAAATCATCCATATCAAATGAATAAGACCACTCATCTTTCTCTGTTGTATATAAGTAAGATCTCTCATCTAAATCAGACCATCCATCTTCCTCTTTAACAAGAGAAATTTCTCCTAATCCATGATTGCTGCCGATAATAATACTTGGAATTCTAGAACCATGAAATGCACAACTTAGATTATGGTGTTGATGGAACTCAAAAATATTATCATACCATTGACTTTGAGTTTCTTCTTCCTCATCTAAAAAATCTCTTTCTTGAAGTCGCTTTATGTATTGAGATAAGCTTTCTTGAGGTTGAGATAGGAATTCTCCATTCATTAGTAAAACATCGTTACGAAAATATTCTTGATTTTCCATAATCCATTCTACTAATACACACAAATCCCATTCAGTTTTAAGTAATAAAATATTTTTATCATCTGTCAAGATTGATATTGACATCTGACCCCACCTTTCAAGCTCCGCTCCAGTCATTGTAGGATAGGGATGTGGTCTATCCTCTAGTTCAAATCGAAGTTTGTTATTCATAATCCTGTTACTTCCCATTAATACTTCCCATTAACCAATTTGTTGTATTTAGGCTTTATTGTGATTCCTGAATACGATCGATAATTTGTAGGTTAGGTTAATGAACGCAACCCAAAAAATAGCTAAATTTAATAAGTATATTTTCTACTATTTTTACATAGCTTATGACCAATTTATCTCGAATATCCCAGATACTTGTTGCTTATAACGATGCGCTGAATCTAAGTTAAGTAACTGCCGATCGATAATTTCTCCATCTTCATTTAAAAATATTTTTGCACCACGGGGATATTCTTCTCCATTAATTACATGGTTTGAGGACAACACAATTACACTAGGTCTGCCACTTGCATATCTCCATACAAAAAATTGCGAACTGCAAGGTAGTCCTTCAATCCACTGATCCCTATCTAGAAACTGACTATATTCTAATAACTCCCCAGTCTCATCAAAGGTTAAACGGCTACCTGATGAATGTAAAACTTCGTTTATCTGACGATCGGCAGCCAGTGATACATTCCACAATCGACCATTTTCATGTAGATAGACTAAATTATTCTCACAAGGAATATTATTCAAGATCGTGATCGAGGATAGCCAACAAAGTTTAAGTTGTCCAGAAGGATAAAAAACAACACTACGATTACCAGCACAAGGAATACCCTGAATGATCGTATCTTGAGCAAGGGTTGCCTCATGAACCGAACCATCAGGGAAAAGCTCCGTATCTTCCTCTAGAAATTCGATATTGTGAATTATCATTTTGGGTTGTTCTAATTTCCTGCCACAGAGCTAAATATTCGGCGGCGGCGGTGGTGGTGAGAGGTTCGAGAAATTCCGATCGCTTTACCAACTCTTCTGGTGGCAAAATCAGGGGATTAGTCAGTAAATCTGGGAAAATTTCATTTCTATTCATCTCCATCACCATCGGCGAAGTCCCATTACTCAATAGGCTCAGTCGATTTGCGGTAGTTGCTTCCCAACAAAAATTAATCCAAGACTTGGCTCCCGCCGATAAATCTCGTCCTTGGGGATGCACCCAGAGATCAGCCCAGAGAGCCGTTCCTGATTTGGGAATGACGGCAGCAAGGCGGGGATTTCGCTTGATCAGGGGCAGTAAATCCGTTGACCAACCCACAGCAGCCCAGGTGTCCCGGAGAATTAGGGGCTGGAGATATCGATCGTTACTATACAATTTTGCCTGTTGATGTAAGGCTTGGAGTTCTGGTTTTAGTTCAGGGATTTTGGTTAACTCTTGATTGTTGTAGGAATGCCCCAATTTTTTTAGAGTTAAACCAATCACTTCCCGTGGTTGATCTAGCAAAGAAATTTTACCCCGGAGTTCTGGTTTCCACAGATCACCCCAATCTTGGGGAACCCAGCCCAACTCCGCAAATCGATCGACATCGTAGGCAATCATCGTCGTCCCCCAACGGTAGGGAGCGCCCCATACCTGCCCATTAGTCGCCGGGATGCCCTGAGAATTACGCCGCACCAAATCCTGCCAACGCTGGGGTAGCTTTGACCACAGGGGAAGATCCGCAAGGGGTAGGGGTGCAATCAATTTTTGGGCGATCGCCTCTTGGAGCCAGCTATCACCGAGGGTTAATAAATCGGGTGACTTGGCTGAGGAATTTTGCCGAAAGGGTAGCCAATCCCAATTACTAGGAGCAGGAGGTTGTTGAAAGGCTTGGAGATTCTCCATTACTTCCTTAAGCTGCTCTACTACTTTTGGGTCAAAGTCGATCGCCGTCCCCACCCTGCGAGGAAACTCTTCAATTATTTGGTTAGGCAGCGAACCCTTCAAAAATTGAATTTGCAGCCGATTTTCCCCCTGCATTCCACAGGCAGCAAGCCCCGGAGCCAGAGCCAACATTCCCCCACCAATTAAAAAAGAGCGACGTTTCATGAAAAATTCCTTTGCCGACTCTTTCAAAGATAATCAGGTCGAGCCAATTAGCTTCACTACAAGACAAGTAATACTTTCTCATCCTGTAGTTAATTCTCCCATAAAAGGCGGGGTCGTGCTTATATCCTTGTCGGGAACTGATTACTTAGTTGGGTAGCCCAGAGACCATCAATTTTGGCAACCAATTCATTTCCAGCCCAGAGGAAAGTTTGATTGATCAAGTTTTGCGCCTGAATATTTACACCACCCAGAATTATGTCGGTTGCAGCATCAAAGTTCTGAATCTCCACATAATCATTCATCCCCGCAGATGAGTACCAATTTTGGACGTTATCGCCAAGATAAAAAGCGTCAAGGGAATTAGTACTGCCAATTAAAATATCTAACTCAGCACCATTGAGCCAATTTGGTCTAGTTTCGGAACCTCTCAATAAGTTTTGACCTGTAGTACCTTGTAAAATATCGTTTCCCAAACCGCCAAACATCCTATTCAAACCGTTACCACCAACAAGAATATCATCATTGTCTTCACCTCGAAGAGTATTAGTCCCAGCCCCGCCGAAGATAGTATCATTACCTGTCCCACCGAAGATGGTATCGTTATTTGCTCCCCCTTCAATATAATCATTATCCTCTTCACCAAATAGTTGATTATTCCCCGCCCCACCGAAGATATTGTCATTGCCAGCCCCGCCGTAGATGGTATCATCTCCAATCCCGCCATCAAGAAAATCATTCCCTATCTCTGCAACCATATAATCATTTCCATCTTCACCAAATAGCTGATTATCCCCATCCCAGCCATCGAGGTTGTCATTGCCAGAACCGCCGTAGATGATATCATTCCCCGTGCCAGCAGTAATCAGATCATTATCATCTCCACCAAATAGCTGATTATCTCCTTCCCTACCGTAGATGGTGTCATTTCCAGTGCCGCCATAGATTGTGTCGTCTTCAGTTTCACCATCCAGTATGTCATCTCCAGCCCCGCCATCAAGGATGTCATTTCCAATTCCACCCACAAGGAGATCATTTCCTAGGTCTGCAACAAGATAGTCATTGCCGTCTTGACCAAATAGCTCATTATTTCCGTCCCCACCGAAAATATTGTCATCGCTAGCTCCGCCGTAGATTTCATCATCTCCAACTCCGCCCTCAAGGTTGTCAAGCCCTACTCCAGCAACAAGATAATCATTACCCTCCTCGCCAGAAATGTTATTGTCTCCATCTCCACCGTTTATGGTGTCATTTCCATAGCCGCCATTTATGGTATCGTTGCCTGTGCCAGCATAGACAAAATCATCTCCTTCTCCTAAGTAATAGGTATGGTTGCCGTTGTTGTTGTAATATTTTACAAACTGGTCTTGGCTCTCTGTCCGTCTTGTGTCTAATTCATCGTTTGCGTTGGTTCCATAGATAAATCTGTCGTCAATTCCGCCATTAAGCTTGGCAGCAACCAAAAACAAAGGATTATCCTGAGCATCAAAGGGAATTACCCCTTCATGAACTTGGACAGAATTAATGGAACCTCCTTGATAGAAATCTGGGCGAAACTGATGAGTTGGCAGGGTGTCATCCACCCCAAGAATATTTGTGGCTAAAAGAGAACTAAAGGTAATGAATCCTGTCAAAGGATCCGTAACAGCAGTTGTTCTAATTAAATTTATGTAAGCAGTGACAACACGACCGTGTTCCCTAGTTTGTCCGGGCACATCAAACTCACCAGTACCGAAGTCAAACAGAAAAGATTCCTGAGCAGTTCCTGATTCCGATTCATTGCCTGCCGGACTCCTATTACCGTTAAAACTTCTAGAAATTGTAGCTCCAAGGTCTAGGCGCTTCACGGGGTCTGGAATACCGCCATTATTATCTAGTACATATCCATTGGAGAGGTCAGTATCAAAGCCATTAGTTCTATCGTAGGGACTTATCAATTTTGCAGTATTTGATGCTGGGTCAAGGGCTGTGACGGAGCCGACACTGCCGTAGATAGTGAAGCTAGAAGCGATTTCGCTGGCTAGGTAACCGCCCAAACTATCACCCACAATATTCAGGGCTGAGGCTGGCATTCCCCAATTTACCAGTTGACCTCTAATTTCGTTTGCTACTGGGGTAATCCATGATCCTGATCTGTATAGATCTCCAAGGGCTATCCCTGCTAGGGAATTATTACCTTCTACCGATCCACTTATTTCAGTCCAATCAAGGGCTAATATTGTGTCATTTGGTCTGGCATTATTGATAGCGGGTACGAGAGTTGTATCAAAATGAGTGCCAAGTTCAGTGAAGCCCGGAACCAACAGCCATACTGTTTGACCACTCCATTGGTTCAGAGAGGGAATGGTTGAAGGTATTGGAGTAGGCGGCAGAAGAAAAGTTATCTTTCGCTCACCGGGAATAGCATTATTATATCAAATCCGATTAAGCAGGCATATCCTATTAATAAGGCATAATAAAGGGGATGATAAAATATAGGACACTCCCGTGACCAGAAGAATAACCATAAACCCACACTTGACCCTTGAGGAACTAGAA
>JAAUUE010000016.1 GCA_012031635.1 Coleofasciculaceae cyanobacterium SM2_1_6
AAAGCAACACCGACGAATACATTGGGCTGCCCAGTGGCTTCCTCCTTGCAGGTAGCACCAACGTCATCAGCACCCTCTGGTCTGTGCGCTCCGATGCCACCGCCCTATTCATGATCAAATTCCATGAACAACTCAAAAAACAACCCAACCTTGCCCTCACTCTCAAGCAAACCCAACTCTGGCTCCGGGATAGCACCATCCAAGACCTCCGGGACTGGCTTGCTACCGCTCAAATTAATGACAGGATGCGGAGAGAAATAGATAAATATTTTCAACAAGAACAACAAAAACCAGATAATACCCAAGGAGAAAATACTAAAATCTATGCATCACCCTATTTTTGGGCAGCATTTTGTGTCATTGGTAGAGGAGCATAACCTATGTCTGCTTATAATCTTGATATTTTAGCCTTCCTCGAAATCGTCAAATCTGGCTCTATTCACCCAGAACAATGGACTGAACTCTACAGCTTTGCTGAGGAAATGCCCACAGATCCAGAAGACCTCTACGAAGCGATCGATCAATGGTTGCAAAGGGGCGATCGAGCAGCAATCCGGGCTAAATGGCAAAAATTTATCCAAAATTTAGATGCAGAGCTAGAGGCTACAGGAAAGGCGATCGATAACTTCGGCGAGATGGGTTTTGGTGGCTCCAAACCTCAAACACCTCCCACCCAATCCACTACTGACCCCACCCTGCCCACTATCCTCAAAAACGAAATTCATCTCCACAAACTCCGTAACTTCACCAACTCAAACCCCGCCAATCAACCCCCAAAACCTTAATCACCCCATCTCTGAAGCAATGGAAGAAATTCTGGAACTAAGACAACTTCTCCTCCAAGGCGATCTCCAAGGCGCTCTAGTAGTGGCAGAAGAACTGGTAGAAATGAGCAAAAAAGACATTATTAATAACATTTATAGCTTTGCAGTGATCCTGCTGTTGCACCTAATCAAACAAAGGGCAGAAAACCGCACAACCCGCTCTTGGGATCTTTCCATTCGTAACTCTGTCCGAGATATTCAACGCCTAAATAAACGCCTCAAAACTAAAGGATTTTATCTCAACTCCGCAGAACTAGAAGAAACCCTAGAAGAAGCCTACGAAACAGCGATCGATCGAGCCGCCCTCGAAGTTTTTGAAGGTATCTATGAAGTCCGGCAACTCCAAACAATGGTCAAAAAAACAGAGATTATTGACCAAGCCTTAGCCTTGATTATTGTTACAGAAAACCCTCAATAAACTGGCTATGAAAAATTTCACCTTGAGCCTCTATACTTTCCATCTCGCCCGAAATTTCGACGATCCCCTCGATCTAGCTACAGAAGCCGGAGCTAAAACCTTTGGGCAGGAACTGCAAGGGAAACTAGCTACTCAAATTAATCTCAAGCCTGAACTAACAACCCTATTGCTCCATGATACCTACTTTGCTGATCTCACTTTTTCTGCCCCAGCATCAGCCTTAGATTTTACTCCAAACCAAGTTAAGCAATTTCAGCCCAAGGAATTACTCCCAGATAATATCAGCACCTCGATCGGACAGACGATCGGTATTTATGGTGAAGTCGCCTCTGACCTAGAAGCTAACCAAAGTTTGGCAGACAATTATGTAAGGAACTTCCTAGAAAATACTGCCTATGCAAACAATCAAATCACTGCCTCAAGCCACAGCAACCTATTAGGAATTTCCCTATTTGAATATTTCTGCCTAGCTCCCCAATTTGATCAATTGTCAAAACCAATTTGTCATATTTGGTGCTTCTAAATTATCAAGGTAAAAATAGTTTAGATAAACTAGATACTCACTATCAAGACATAGCTAATCTTCTCTGTAGCTATCACAAAATCAAACTTATTTATCAACAAGCAGAACTTAGCTATGAAGCGGCTCGCAAATATGCTCAGGAAATAAAAGCAGAAATTGATAATTTTGAAAATTATGTCAGCAATAAAAATTGGTATTTAGATAAATTCAGTACCATGTTAGATAGACTGCCATTATTAGCTCTAAATCATGCTGACTACTGTGGAGAATTGGAACTGGCTCGAATTACTATAGAAATTAATCAACAAAACTATCAAGACTCTCTCCAAAAACTATTAAAGGCAGGCTCTAGCCTCGATTCATGGCAAGAATTTAGTAACCAGACCAAAAATATTTTCCTGAAACAAATTCAATACCGACTCAACTACATGAACCCCCGCAAAGAATTGGGGCAGCAACTCACCGCCTCCATTCGGGGTATTGTCGAGATTGAACAGGCGAAGCTCGATCGCCAGTGCCAAGAAACAGAAAAGCAACAGTACGAATTACAAGCAAAAATTGATCGAGATTTACAAGACCAGATTCAATCTGTGGGTGTGGGAATTGCGGCAGGGGCGATCGTCGCTTCTACTTCCGGGTTAATATTTACCGAGCCTATGATTTTACCCGTGACTTTACCTATAAGAGACTTGCTCAAACCACCACCCCATCCCTTTATTATTGCGCTATTGTTTAGTGTCTTCTCCTCTTGGGGATCGTGGTACTTAGCAAAGAAATTTATTAAGAAAAAACGAGAATCTCAGGAAAACCGATAACCTTTTATTGCCTCTGCCAAAATCTTCGATCGTATTTTTACGAAACCATTTTTTATGAGTCATTATCAAAAACTATTAAAAATCACAACTACAGCCAAGGGGTTTACCCGGATTACTCACAAGGTGCAGGAGGCGGTGGCAGATTCGGGGATCCGCATGGGGATTTGTCATCTTTTTTTGCGTCATACCTCGGCGAGTTTAATTATCCAAGAAAATGCCGATCCTGATGTGTTGGATGATTTGGCTAATTTCTTTAGTAAGCTGGTGCCAGAGGATGGGAAAAGTTATATCCACAGTGCAGAAGGCAAGGACGATATGCCCGCCCATATCCGCACGGTACTGACCCATACCTCGGAACAGATTCCCGTTAACCAAGGCAGGTTAGTGCTGGGAACTTGGCAGGGGATCTATCTCTGGGAGCATCGATCGCACCGCCACGATCGAGAACTAGTGATCCACATCTACGGGGAATCCTAGTTTTTCTCCTTGATTTTATAGCTAAAAATTTATCCTCAAATTTTGCAGATCTATCTTGCTCCTTTGATTTCCTGAATCAGAGTTTGGGCTTTTTCGATCTCGGCAGTTTGGCGGCGTTGGCGGAAAATATTTAGGGCAGTTTCGGCGGCGGCGATCGCTTCTTGGTTTCTACCCCTACCCCGCAGAGCCAAGGCTAGATTGTAGTGCGCCACGCCTTCTTGGGGAGCTAGTTCTGTCCAGCGTCGGTAGGCAACAATGGCTTCAAAATAGTCTTGACTCATCAAAGAAACATCCCCAATACCCCGTTGAGCATCCACCGAGTTGGGTTGGACACTGGCAACTCCTTGGTAGGCTTGGAGCGATCGAGCCATATCTCCCTGTTCTTGCCAAATTCTCGCTACTTGGAGTTGGACTCCGGCATTTCTGGGATCGAGGCGGATGGCTCTGTCTAGAGTTGCTAAACCCTGGTCGTAGTTACCCGTTGCCAAAAGAGCCGCACCGAGATTAACTTGGAGGTCACTATTATTGGGGGCAAGGCTGGCAGCTTGCTGAAGAATCGGCAGAGCTTCTTGGGCGCGCCCTTGGCGGAGGAGGGCAGAACCGACTAGTTTGGGAGCATCTCGATTGTTGGGGTCAAGCCTTAGCACCGCTTTGTAGGCTTCCATGGCTCCATCATAATCCCCCAGCCGGAGCAGTACTACGCCTAAACCTAGATAGCTATTGAGATGACTCCGGTTAATCTGGATCGATTGATTATAGGCATTAATTGCGCCGCGATTGTCGCCGCTATTGGCAAGACTAAAGCCTAAAGCATAGAAAAATTCGCCGTTGGTGGGGTCGAGGGCGACGGCTTGTTGGTAGGCTCTGGCGGCTTCGGGAAAATTACTTTGCTGAGCGTAAAGGTATCCCAATCCAGAGAAAATTCGGGGGTTTTGAGCATCTAGGGCAGAGGCTTGGTTGTAGGTGGCGATCGCTCGATCGTAGTCCCCCGCATTCACAAATTCTCTGCCTTGGCGCAGGAGTTCATTGAGTTGGTTATTTTGAGATGGTCTTTGACTGACAATCACAGGGGTTTGGGCAAACGCCGGAAGGCTGAAACCCAAGAGTAAGAGGCTACTAAAAAAAGTTAAAGTTAATTTATTCACGGATAATATGATGAGGTTAATAGGGTTAGTTGAATAATTTGATGATTTTTCTTGATCATCCAAGAAATTAGAGCGTATCTTGTAGATTTTAGTTTCTACGGTAGTTTTTGAAAAGATCATGATTAATCTCAACGGCAATTCTCATCCTAAATCGTCGGTTGAGTCAAGCAAGGCAAAACCAGACTTGGATTAGCTTTAGTTAGGTTGTCCTACCCCAATCCCACCTACAAGATTCGGCAAAATTTTAGACATCCTCATTAATCCTTTTTTTTGGAGGTACACTTTTCAGATATCTTCTTTTTTATCACTTAAATCTAATTGTACAATTGCCACATAAATCTAAGCCTATAAATTATCGATGGGGATTGGCAATATTCCGGAAGCGAGTATATTGGGGGTCAAATAATAACTTAACAATGCCTGTGGGACCGTTGCGATGCTTGGTAATGATAATTTCGGCAATACCTCGATCGGGCGTATCTGGGTTGTAGTATTCATCCCGATATAACATAATAACTAGATCTGCGTCCTGTTCGATACTTCCACTCTCACGTAAGTCAGACATCATCGGGCGCTTGTTTGTCCTTGCTTCCACACTCCGGCTCAACTGCGATAGGGCAATCACTGGCACATTTAACTCCCGTGCTAACCCCTTCAAACTCCGAGTAATCTTCGAGATTTCCTGCACCCGATTATCGCTGCCATTGCCTTCCATCAATTGCAGATAATCAATCATGATCAAACCTAATCTGCCCCCATTTTCTGCTTGGAGGCGGCGGGTTTGCGATCGCATTTGCATCACATTCATACTCGCTGTATCGTCAATAAAAATTGGCACTCCCGATAGAACTCCGAGGGCATTATTCAAAGTCTCCCATTGATTTTGGGCAATTCTTCCCGCCCGGAGGTAATTACTCTCAATCCCCGCCTCACTGGCTAACATTCTCTGCACTAATTGTTCCCTAGACATTTCTAAGCTGAAAACTGCCACGGGAAGTTCGTACTGTCCAGCAATGCTGCGAGCAATAGAAATCGCCAGCGCGGTTTTACCCATGGACGGACGCGCCGCCACCACAATAAAGTCCGATCGCTGGAATCCGCTAGTCATAGCATCGAGGTCGTAAAACCCGGAAAGTAACCCCGGTAAAGCCTGTCCACCATGGCGAGTTTCTATTTCTTGGAAAGTTTGCTCTAGGGTGCGGGAAATGGAAATCAAACCATCTTGGGGACGGTCTTGAGTTAGACCAAAAATTTTCTGCTCTGATTGGTCAAAGATAGTTTCTAATTCAACGGCATTTTCATAACCTAATTGAACAATTTCATTCCCCGCTTTAATTAATTGTCGTCGCAGATGTTTGTCAATTACTAAGTTGGCATAGCGATCGATATTCACAGCACTGACGGTGCGATCGACCAACTGCGCTAACTTACTTTGTCCACCAATTTTATCGAGGATTTCATGGTCATAAAGCCAACTCGTGACGCTCATTAAATCCGTCGGTTTTCCCTGTCGATGCAAGGTTAAAGCCGCTTTATAAATGTCTCGGTGAGCGGGAATATACAGAGCTTCAGGAAGTAACAAATCAGCCACTCGCCCGATCGCTTCGGGGTCTAATAAAATCCCCCCTAAAATACTTTCTTCAGCTTCAATATTTTGGGGAGGTAAATTATTAACGCTCATAGGTTTAGTTTATAATCAAAAAAACAGGAGGAAGCTATATGGCAGTAGAACAGTGGACTGATGAAAGGTTAGATAGATTGTCTGAACTAGTGGAGCGAAATTCCCTAGCGATCGAGCGAAATTCTCAGGCGATCGATAAACTTACTCAAGAATCCGAGCGGTATGCCCAAGAATCAAAAGAGCTAAATATTCGTTTTACTGCCTACCAGCAAGCCTCCCAGTGGGTGGTAAATCTTGCTTTTGGTTTGCTCGCAACTGCCACAATTACTACTATTGTCACCGCAGTTTTCCGTAAATAGATGCACAAATTAATTAAATTTTCTATTTATTTATAGTAACCGCCAAGCTGGTTAGGACAATTTTTGGAATGGAACCCCGGCAGTGCCGGGGTTCCACTCGACTACTACTATGGCAACGACTATATCTAAAAATTAAGACACGGTTGTGCCGTGCCTCTACGATCGCATCTTCAGCTAAACTTCCTAATCTTGAAATCTGAAAATTAGGCTGCAACTACCACATTTACTGTAGCGGTAACTTCTGGGTGGAGTTTGATTTCCACGGCGTAAGTACCGAGCTTGTTGATATCAGGAATTTCCACATCCCGGCGATCGACATCTAATCCGGTGACATTCTTAATTAGAGTGACTAGTTCAGGAGCAGTCACAGTACCAAAGATCGACTCGTTTTCCCCGACTTGCTTGGTAATAGTGAAGTTGGCAACTTTTCGAGGGTGACTTTTTGAGTTTCAGCGACTTTCTTGAGTTCTAATAAACGCTGTCTTTCTTTTTCTTTGCGGACTTCAGCTTGGCGGAGGAGTCCGGGGGTGCTACGCACGGCAATATTTTTTGGGACTAGATAGTTCCGGGCATAACCGGGAGCCACTTCCACCACATCGCCTAGTTTGCCTAGCTTAGGAACATCTTGATTAAGAATTAATTGGATACTTTTAGCCATAATTTTAGTTAATTTTCATAATTAGTCAGGATTCTCCAGTATACGACCGATGGAGGGCGATCGCAAGGGGAAACCAGTATTAACAGTTAATTGTTATACTTCATATACATCTCCGATTAATCTAAGTGATATATTGAGAAAAGACTAAGTATTACTTCTGCTCCAATTTTAATACCTTAAGCATGAATTACAAGTCTGATTGGTCAAAATCACTCCTCAACAATCCTCGCTATGCTAAAGCGATCGCTGCTACAACCCAGATTGCTCAAGATGATTATAACCTTATAGAGCAGGAAATCCGACCAGTAGAGGATGCTTTACGAGAGCTAAAGGAATCGCTCCAGAGCCGTCTGAGTCAGATGGAAATGGCGAGTATATCGAAGCGAGTTGGTAAAAATCAGCAAGACACAAAATCTGATCAGCTTGCTGATATCTACAAACGCTTGACCGAGGAAAAAGCAACCGATATTCAGCAGTTGAGAGAAACCCTCCGGGCGAAAAAGCGGACAGTGGGACATTTTACGATCGTGATGATGGGGCGGACAAAAGCAGGTAAGAGTACCTTATTCGCAACGTTGTTGGTCATGGTTATGAAGGTATTGGTACAGGAGGGCAGCGCACTACCCGTGAAAACAAGTCTTATGATCTAGAGAATGGTATTCGATTAATCGATACGCCCGGTATTGCTGCGGTGGGTGGGGAAGCAGATGAGGCGGAGGCGCTTAAGGCAGTGGCGGAAGCAGATTTAATTTGCTATGTCACGACAAATGATAGTGTTCAGCTTGCCGAATTTGAATTTTTGAGCAAACTGAAGGAACAAACTAAGCCTTTAGTAATTTTGCTCAATGTTCAGCATAATTTACTGGATGAGCGGCGTATACCACGATTCTTCAAGAATGCTGATGAAATGCTGAGAGGAAAAGACATTATTGACAGTAAAGAGCGGATTTTTCGCTATGCACGAGAACAATATCAAAATGATTCAATCACTATAATTCCAGTGATGTTGTTGGCAGCACAATTGTCTAGGCAGAGAACTGATCCAGAGTTGTGTCAGCAGTTATATAAAACGAGTCGAATCCAAGATTTTTTAGATTGGGTTAGCAACGCTGTTGAAAACTATGGAGTGCTACTTGTTTCTCAGACTTTATTAGGTGAAACAGGAGTCTCGCTAATGCCGAAAATTAAGACCATTCAGCAAGAAATTAGCACCTGTCAAGAAAGTAGTAAATTGTTAGCTCAAAAGAAGCAGGAATTAACATCTAAGTTGAGAAAAGTGGGTCAGGATGGCATGAAAAAGCTTGAAATTGAGATGCAAGAAATTTTTCAAGATTTAAGTAATAGAGTTCCAAGTTTTGCTAGGAATAATTGGGATAAATCTAGAGATATTCAGCAAAGTGAATGGAAGAGCATAATAAGTAAAGAAGTAAAGCTCAAAGAACGTATTGAAAATATTCTCAATCGTTTAGAAGCTGATTATGTACAACGAAATCAAGAAGTTCTAGATGAAATTAGCAAGGATTTTCAATTTATTTCAAAGTCAAAGCATCAAGACTTTAACTTTTCTGGGGCTGATAACGGTTTTAATTTTCGTTCAATATTTGATAGCTTTGGAAAAATTTTAGCACTTGCAGCATTTATTCCCGGTATTTCCGGTGTTAGTATGTTAATTGCTGGAGTTGGTGGTGCATTGATGCAATTATTTAGTTGGTTCTTTGACAGTCAAGAGGAGCAAAAGCGAAAAGCTTGTAATAAAATTGAGCAAGAGCTTAAACAGAAAATAGAATCACAACGTAGAGAATATACTAAAAATGTTATTCAAGGCTGGGGACAAGCCTGCACAGAAAATGAGGGTAAAATTAAGCAGTATTTTCTAGATGCAGAAAAGGAAATTAATCATATTTCTACCCTTCTTCAGAAATCAACAGATTCTATTGCTAAAGCTCGTGATCACTTAACTGGCTTTTTTGCTCTGCGAATTTTCTATTGGTGTAAAAATCAAAATGGAAAAGTAAATAGGAGTACTTTAATATCAACTATTATTCGGTTGACTCGTGATCCGGGAAAATTCTTTGATATCTATTTGAAAAATCAAACAATTCCATCCATTGAAGCCCAAAGAAAATGTAGTCAAATGCTGGGCGAATCTATTTCGTTTAGAACAATCAAGTAACCTTTACTCTAGGAGCAGTAAAATGATTAATTTCACACAAATTTATACCAATTTTGATCACGCTATCGATAACCTGAAAGCGATTCTTGATCAAAGCGATCGCCCGGAAGCTGAAGAATATCGAAAGCAACTTCAGATAGAAACAAAAGCCCTACGAGCAAACCCGATTTTACGAGTTGCCTTTGTTGGTCAATACAGTGCTGGAAAATCTACAATTATTTCTGCCTTGACTGGCAATCGCCAGATTCCAATCGGCTCTGGTATCACCACCAATGAAGCTACTCCCTACTCGTGGAATGGTATTGAAATTATGGATACTCCCGGTATTGGCACAGAGCGGCAAGATCATGATGATGTCACCTATGCAGCGATCGAGCAGGCAGACCTGTTGATATTTTGTACAACTCATATGCTATTGGATGACCACATCATCAATCATTTTCGGAAACTTGCCTACGAAAAACGCTATGGCGACAAAATGATGTTAGTGTTCAACAAACTTTCAGCTGAGGCTGGTGATGATGATCAAAAGATTGCCAACTATCGGGCTAGTATGATCAAAGCACTCCATCCCCACAGTCTTGATGAATTTCCAGTTTGCTTTTTTGATGCCAAAGACTACTGCGAAGGTGTGGATGAAGATGATAAGGAACTGATTGAAATAAGCCGTTTTCCTGATTTTATTAAAGCTCTGAATCAATTTGTCCAAGAACGAGACAAACTTGCTCAACTCAGTAGCCCAATTCGCCGAGTGCGAGGTTACACAGAAGAAATAGAAAGAAATTGGTTTTGTGATAAATCAGCCCAAAACGAGCCTTTTTTAGAGGTTCTCACTAGACTTACTCGCCGAATCCGAGAAGAACGTCACAAACTTGCTCTTGAGGTAAAAAGGCTTTCATTAAATGCTGGCTCAGCAATTCGGACATTTGGGAGTGATTTCGCAAATGACATTCCAGAATTTACAAGTCAGATAGAGCTAGATAATCGTCAAAAGGAACTTGAAATATGGATTTTGGAGGTTTATACCCAATCTGAAAAAGACTTTAATAAAGCCATAGAAAATTCGGTTAAATCTTTACAAGATGATGTCACAGAAATACTTAAGAGTAATCTAGTATCAGATTTTATTGCAACATTTGAGTCTGAAACAGAACTACAATCTAAATCAGCTTCTAAGGGATGGGATTTTGAAAATATGACTAACCAAGCTCGTTTCCTAGGAGAATTTGGTAGAGATATTGGCATTAAAGTTAGCCAAAAAGCAATCGGACCTCTTGGAGGTCTTTCTACTGGTTCATTGGGCGCAGCAGGTAGTGACGCACACAAAGCGATTCTTATTATTGGGAAATCGATTGGATTCAAATTTCGTCCTTGGCAAGCAGTTAGTTTCGCTAAGAATATTGGAAATGTAGCAAAGTTCGCTGGTCCAGTTCTGGGTATTCTTACGATTGTCGGTGAAATATGGACTGCTTATGATAAATCTAAATGTGAACGGGAGATGAGAGAAGCACAGGGACAAATTGATCTTGAATTTGCCCAGATTGCTCTTAATTTAGAACTACAATTCAAAGAACAGCAGCAGGAATTTGAATCTCAAACCTTTGACCATTTAGAAATGAAAATTCGTTCAGAACGTGAAGAATATCACAATACAAAAACTGGTAATAGTGAACAACTAGGAAAGCTCCGAAGAGTGCAACAACAACTTGATACCCTGATTCAAAGTCTCAGGTGATATCATGGCAGCAGCTATAAAGCAACAATAATTAACTTATGAAAATCCTTACTGCCTTGGTACTCTCACTTTAGGTAGTTGATGAAAGACTCTTTCCCATCGGAGCCATCCTATAGTTAGTTAGCCTCTACTACAAAATTAGCCCCTCCCTTGCCAGATTAATCGATCGACCAACCCGCTATCAAGAAATTTCTCAAATACTACCTCTTACGCCTAGCCAACTGACTGAGAAGTTCAACTAACTGAAGAGCCATCATACAAACGGATCAAGAATGACAATATCGCAATCTTGAAAATCTTTAATATTTCGAGTGACAAGAGTTAATTGATGGATTTTTGCTGTTGCAGCAATTAGCATATCTGCTTGGGTGCGTGGCTTTCCCTGTGCTTGTAGCTTCCCTCTCAGTTCTCCCGATTCCTTAGCGATCGCTGCTGTCACAGGCAAGACAAAACAATTAGTTTCTACAAACATCTCAAACCATTTTTGGATTCGTAAATTTGGCTTTGCTGTCAGTCCATAAGAAATTTCCTCGACTGTAATCACACTAAGGGCGATTTGAGGCAACCTCAAGGCAAAATCTGAAACTGATGAGTCAGGTCGAGGACGTGCCAACTCGCTAAGAATATTGGTATCAAATAGAAAGCGCATTAGTTTCTATAGAATCATTGCTACGGTCTTGACGAGGCGGAACCATCAAGGTGTAGTTTTCCTCTTTACACAATTTTTGTAACTCTTGTAAAGCTGCACCAACACTTCCCTCACTAAAAATCTCTTGCTGTACTGTAGATGCTTTCTGTTCCCATTTTTGCCTATCTTGCAATTCTACTAAAAGACTAGCAGCGATTGCATCTTGCTGTTCTGGAGAAAGCTGGACAATTTGAGCAAATACTTGTTGTAGAAGTTCAGTCATAAACGTGTTGGTTAAAATTAATTATTGATATAAAGTAGCCATTTCACCTTTCTTAACCATAATCATATGGCTTGCACTTTGGCGAATAAATTGCCAACCAAACTTTTCAAAGACAGCAACTACTTCACGCCCACTAAGCACAGGTAGTATTGATGCCATGACTACAATGTAACTTCCACTTGTCTAGTTTCCATAGTCAATGGCAAGCCTAAATCAGCTCTAACTTGTAGACAGGCAGAAATTGCATCCTGAATATTCTCTAGAGCTTCTTCCTTAGTTGCCCCCTGACTTACACAACCCAAAATGCTTGGACATTCAACAACCCAGACCCCATCCTCATCTCGATCGAGGGTGATATTAAACTTCATATTAAATTTCTGATTAGCTAATATAGGTCTCGATTATAGCTTACTAGGCTTCGATCGGTTCCTTTGGTTTAGCTGGGGCGTGGTAGTGTCCCTGTCGATCGACCTCCACCTCTCCCAAGGATTCATCCCCGGTAATCAGTCGAGCGCCTCGTTTGCGGGTGAAATAATTCCAAGCCCACTGCACCATCACCACCAACTTGTTGTCAAATTCAATCAAGAAGTAAATATGCACAAATAGCCATGCTAACCAAGCAAGGAAACCAGAGAACTTGATAAACCCTAGATCAACCACGGCAGCATTTCTGCCAATGACCGCCAAACTCCCCAAATCTACATACTTAAACTGGGGTTCCGGCTCACCTTTGATCCGGGTTTGAATTAGTTTGGCTACGTACTGTCCTTCCTGCATCGCCACCGGGGCAATACCGGGTAGGGGTCTTTCCCCTTGGTGCGGATAGTTAGAAAGATCCCCCACCACAAAAATGTTGGGCTGATTGGCAATACTTAGGTTTGGCTCCACAATTACCCTGCCCACTCGATCGAGTTCGGCTCCGGTGCGATCGGCCAGCAGTTTGCCCATGGGTGAAGCCTTGATCCCTGCTGCCCAGAGGACGGTTTTCGCTGGTACTTCAATAATTTCTTCCCCTTGTTTCATCGTTACGACCCCATTGGCAATATTGGTAACAAAGGTTTTGGTCTGCACTGTCACCCCCAAATGCTCTAGGGATTTTTCTGCCTTTGCCGAAAGCTCTGGAGCATAGGGCGGCAGCACCCGATCCATCCCTTCTAGGAGCAGTACCTTCGCTTCACTGGTGTCAATATTCCGAAAATCTTGTCTCAGGGTACTAAAGGCTAGTTCCGAAATTGCCCCGGCTAGCTCTACCCCCGTGGGGCCACCGCCCACAATCACAAAGGTTAACCAAGCCCTCCGCTCGGCGGGGTCTGTTTCCTTTTCGGCAGCTTCAAACGCCATGAAAATCCGGCGGCGCATTTCAAGGGCATTCTCAATGGTTTTCAATCCCGGTGCATCTTGTTGCCAATGCTCATTGCCAAAGTAGGAATGGCTGACCCCGGTAGCCACAATCAGGGTATCGTAGGGAATTTCCTGCCCCCGGAGCATGACCTTTTGGGCAACGGGATCCACATCGGTGACTTCGCCGAGGAGAACTTTGGTATTTGCTTGATGGCTGAGGATCGATCGCAGGGGCGAAGAAATATCCGCCGGAGATAGCCCCCCGGTGGCGACTTGGTAGAGGAGGGGTTGAAAAAGATGAAAGTTGCGGCGATCGATCAAGGTGACGTTCACAGGAGCCTTTCCCAATTTCTGCACAGCATACAGCCCGCCAAATCCGCCCCCAATCACCACCACTTCATGCTTTTTTTCGATTGTTGCCATCTTGCTCACCATCCCCATATTTTTTGCTGTCAGCCCGACTCCGGCTCGATCGAAGCTACCGGATATCTAGATACAAAATAATTAATAACATAAATTTAATGTTTTTTAACACATATTCGCTCATTTTTATGATAAGCATCACCCAAGAGGAGATGATGATTTTTATTCTCTGGGAATTGCTGAGCAAATGTAGACCTAGGTATCACTATTTTGGGGATGGAAGTAGTTGAAAATTTCTTGGGCGAGGTGGGGACCAAGACCCGGGACTGCCTTGATTTGGTCGGGGGTGGCGGTGCGGATATAGTCGATCGAGGGAAAGTGAGCTAGGAGTAATTTTTGGCGCTGGAAACCTAAACCGGGAATCTCATCCAGGTGCGATCGCCGGGCTTGGGTGCTGCGTTGTTGACGATGGAAACTCACAGCAAAACGGTGGGCTTCATCCCGTAATCTGCGGAGGAGTTGCACCCCCGGTTGTTCTGCCTCGGTGGGCAGGGGTAGGGATTCCCCCGGTAAAAATATTTCTTCCCGTTGCTTGGCTAAACTGATTACCTTCAAATCCCCCAGCAAATCCATTTCTGCCAACATCGCCACCACCGAGGATAGCTGCCCCTTACCGCCATCGATCATGATCACCTCTGGAAAATCTGGATCCTCGGCTCTTGGTAGGTCTGGGTTTTCGGCATACTTCCGAAAGCGGCGGGTAATTACCTCCGCAAGGCTAGCAAAATCGTCGGAGTGACCGGAGCGGACAGTGGGATTTTTAATTTTGTAGTGGCGATAGTATTGCTTACCGGGTAAACCATCGATAAAAACTACTTGGGAGCCGACGGCGTTGGAGCCTTGGATATGGGAAATATCGTAACCTTCGATGCGGCGGGGTAGCGCTGGTAAATCGAGAAGATCCGCCAAATCTTGGAGGGCTTGGGTGTTGCGATCGCTCACCCGTTGGATCCGTTCTAGTTCATAGCGGGCATTCTTTTCCACCATTTCCACCAATTCTGCCTTCCCTTGGCGCTGGGGGGTGAAAATTGTCACCTTTCTACCCTTATGGCTGCTGAGGTAATCTGCCAATATGTCTGCTTCAGGGAGGTCGTGCTGGACAAGGATTTCTGGGGGGATTTCTACGGGATCCACCGATTGATAATGCTCCTCTAGGACTCGTTGGAGAATGGCTCCGGGAGTTCCCGATTGACTATCTGCCGTGAAGCCCAATCGCCCCACTAAACGTCCCGCCCGGATTTGGAATAGTTGAATGCAGGCTTGGGAATCGTTGGCAGCAAGGGCGATCGCATCTCTAGAAACAGTATCATCGGGCAGGGAAACTTTTTGGTCTGAGTGGAGCGATCGCAGGGCTTGGAGTTGATCTCGGATTCTGGCAGCTATCTCAAAATTCAAAGACTCCGCCGCCTGATCCATTTGAATTTGCAAAGCATCTGCCAGTTCACTGCTGCGCCCTTGGAAAATCATGGCAACTTTCTGCACCGTTTGCTTATAATCCTCTGGGGTAATTAAGCCTTGGCAGACACCGGGGCAACGCCCTAGGTCATAGTTGAGGCAGGGGCGGTCTTTGAAGAGGGGCTGGGGGCGCTGGCGGAGGGGAAATATGCGTTTGATTAGGTACAGGGTGTAGCGGAGCGATCGCACATCCACGTAGGGCCCATAGTAGCGGTCTTTGGCTTTGCCCAGATGCCGTTTGCGGGTAATAAAAATCCGGGGATAATCTTCTGACCAAGTAATACACAGGTAGGGATATTTTTTATCATCCTTGAGCAATACATTAAAGTAGGGCTGGTGCTGCTTAATTAAATTGGCTTCGAGGGCTAGAGCTTCGGCTTCGGTATCGGTGACAATAAATTCAATATCCCTGACTTGATACACCATCATTTTGATCCGATCGCTCAACTTTTGGGTATCTCGAAAATAGGAACGGACTCTCGATCGCAGTTTTTTGGACTTGCCAATGTAGAGGATGCGATCGCTTTCATCCCGCATAAAATATACTCCCGGCTGGGGCGGAATTTCTTTGAGTCGAGCTTCTAAGCGCTCAGGATCTTTGATCAGGGAAGGGTTAGCCCGGAGATGAATAGATTCACTAAATTCTTGACTGGATTCTTGACTGGATTCTTGACTGGATTCTTGACTGGGTTCTTGACTGGATTCTTGAATGGGTTCTTGACTGGGTTGAGGAGGATTAGGCATCGATCGAGCAATTTACCATTAAATTTACCATTAAAAATTATTTCAACTTTATCTCAAAAAGCTACGCTGTAGGATTCCCAATATTACCAACTGTTCATGGACTACAACCCCCAAGACATAGCTAGAAAAGGCAAGTAAACTCAAAATCACAAATATTTTGTCCTTAGAAATTCCTTGATTGATCAAGTCTATTCGAGCCAATAAACTTGCTGCCACTATGACTAAAACCCGGACTGAAATCTCCAGAGCCGAAATCACGATGACGACACTAAAAACTCCCAATAGCATAGCAGCCATAGAGCGTAACTTAGATTGAGACCAGATATCTAGATATTTTTTGATTTTTTTTAGAGGTAGAGTGAAAGCAGCCATGACGATCGCAATGCACACAGCCCCAAATACAGGTAGCAAAGGAGCCTGAATAGAAGCAGACATCAGCCAACCAAAGGTAATGTAGGTCAGTACCAGCATACTCAAGGATGCCCAAGGTAGTTTTCTGAGCATAGCATTAGAAAAATTTAGGGACTATTTAGGGGGACTATAGCGATCCTAAATCATTTTCTAATTTAGATTGCTTCTGGTAGGTGATTTCACCCGCCGAAGGCGGGTGAAATCATTTAGGACTGCCATATCTATTAAATATCAAATTCGGTGTGATTAAATTCACTGCGAGCCTTGATCAAGATCGCCCCTCTCCCCGTCCCAAAAACCGATACTAGATATTGACTGAACTCTAGCCGAGTCATCAATAGGGAACACACAAACGAGCCGACTAGTTCTATTTTTTAGCACTGTCGGTTTTTTGTTGCAGATATTTCAGCTACATCTTAAAGGTCTAGCTAAAAAAACGGCGATCGAACCGACAAATCAAGAAAACTCATGAGAGAAAAGCGATCGAACCGACAAATCTAGAAAATTTATGAGAGCTTTAAAAGTCTCTGGCGGTTGTGGATGCGTAGCAGCTTCTCGAAGAGTAACCGCAACTACAAGAACAAAGTCCACCTCCGCAGACTGGGAAAATCTAGGGTTTTCTACAACCTACCTAGGCTGGTCTTGCCCCTGTAGCTATGACGGCTCGACGGCTCAACTGAACTTTGCTGATTCCGGCCCGGTACTCTATTCCCTAAACAACTCAGGACATGGCTTGAATAATGTAATCAAAATAGGGGGCAGCCGCAGCAGCATCAGCTTCGCTCAAGAGAGAAAGAGAAGCATTTCTTAAAGCCCGAATGGAATCTGCCATGCCGCCCACGGGAACGCCGAGGGAGTTGTACATTTCCCGCACACCGATTAAGCCAATTTTCTCGATCGGTTCCTTGTCTCCAGCAATCACGCCGTAGGTGATCAGGCGGAGATACCAACCATAGTCCCGCAGGCATAAGGCTCGTTGGCGATCGGGGTAGGCATTACCACCGGGGGCAATGTATTCTGGGTGCTGTTGCCACAACTGTTTACTGGCTTCCCCAACAATTTTCTTTTCGTTTTCGGACAAAATTCCCGCAATCCGTAGGCGCTGTTCGCCAGACAGAAAGAATTCTTCGATATTTCTGAGTTCCCCGGTGCTGGGATATCTCAGTTGGTCATCTGCATTGAGAATAACTTGGCTGACTACACTCATTATTTATAGGGTAATTAAAGGTTAAAGGTGACATTTGCTAGTTTAGCGATTCTGGGGACAATTAACCAAGCAATCAAGATATATATTAAGCATAATGTAACAATTTATGACCTAATCTCTCAGAAAACCTCTCAGAAAACGATGCAGGTAATGGACTGGGTAGCTCCTCGATCGTCTTGTCCATAGGCTTCCTTGACTTCAGGGGACAAAATAGCCGTCTGCTTGTTCAGCAATTGGGGTGAGAGTCTTTATAGCTTTAACTACAGCAAATTGCAATCTAGTAAGCTACAGTCTTGATCTTCAAGTCTCCCTTTGCAAGGGATATTCAGAGAGTTTTTCGCCCCCACTTATTTGAACACAAATTGCTGTAAGTTTTTGATAAGTTTTCTCGCTGAGGACAATTTTTTTGAGTCATGCCCAGATATTAGGCTAGCTTGCCATCAACCCAATTAATTACTTGTTCCCCCAGCTTGACACCGTTGAGCCGATCGATCTCTCGAATTCCCGTGGGACTGGTCACATTTACTTCGGTCAAATAGCCACCGATCACATCAATGCCGACAAAATACAAACCATCTTGGACTAATTTTGGGGCAACTTGATCACAGATAAATAACTCTCGATCGCTAATTTCTGTCTCGGCAACCCTGCCCCCCACCGCCATATTTCCCCGGAACTCCTTCCCTGTGGGAATCCGATTCACTGCGCCGATGGGTTTGCCGTTTAGCAAAATAATCCTTTTGTCCCCATCCTTGGCTGCGGGGAGATAACTCTGGATCATCACGGGTTCCTTGCCTTGGTGGGTGCTAATTTCCACAAGGGAGTTAAGATTGCGATCGCCCGGTTGCAAAATAAAATTCCTTCCCCCGCTTTGCCGCCTAGGGGCTTCATCACCGCCGCTTCCTGTTGCTCTACAAATTCTCGGATTACCCGTTTATCTTGGGTGACGATCGTTTCTGGCATCACCGTGGAAAAATTCAACGCATACATTTTCTCATTAGCTGTGCGAATCCCTTGGGGAGAGTTAACTACCAGAGTTTTCAGCGGATCAACATAATCCAAAATGTAGGTAGCATAGAGGTAAGGCACGGTGACAGGAGGATCAGTCCGCATAAATACGGCATCCATTTCCTCCAGACAGAGAAACGCTCCTGCATGGAGTTGATACCACTCTGGCACAGCAACCCAGCGATTTTCCCCCAAAGTGACCGGGACTAATTCCAAGGGTTGTAGGTAAGCGTGGGCTTTGCCGCCGACCACACTCAACTGCGCCGCCTGAGTCACCCAGACCTCATGCCCCAAAACCTGGGCAGCCTCCATCATGGCAACGGTACTATCATGGGTGGGATCAAGATTGGGAATGGGGTCAAGAATAAATGCAATTTTCATGGGATTGTTAATGAGCAGTTCCTAAAATCACCTTAATCCTTTGTCCTGATTACGGTCTAGGCACTTTTTGTTAAGTTAATTGTATCACCTGAATGTTAGTTCTTGTTAAAGTTTGTTACAATCTCCTAGATAATCTAAATAATAAATTTCAGTAAATTATATTAAGCAGTCTCCCCTATGGCTAACATTAAGTTTGTCAAAGAAAATAAAGAAGTAATCGCGGCGGATGGAGCCAACTTGCGGGAAAAAGCAGTGCAGAACCAAGTGGATCTCTACACCTTTACCGGCAAGATGATGAATTGTGGAGGCTACGGTCAGTGTGGCACTTGCCTTGTAGAAGTGGTAGAGGGGATGAGTAATCTATCCCCCCGCACGGAAGTTGAGCTGAGAAAACTAAAAAAGAAACCAGAGAGTTACCGTCTAGCCTGTCAAACCATAGTCTTGTCCGGGGATGTTAGCATTAAAACCAAACCCTAGCCTGAAATTCACAATTCTAAAATTCACAATCCGAAGATTTATAATCCGAAGATTCACAAGCTAAAACTTAAAAAGGAATATCATCGAGGTCTGGTTCAGGAGTTGATGCTTTTGGAGCAGTGGGGGTGTAACTATTTGTATTCGTGGTGGTACCAGAAACCGGGCTAACTGCGGGGTTCGATCGAGGCAGATCAGCGAATCCTGTAGCCTCCCCGACCTTGTAAATTTTTGAGATTTTGAGTTCTGGACGTTTTTCCTTAAAACCCTCTGGTCGATCGATGGAGTTAATATTTAATTCTCCCTGAAGAATCACCTGATCTCCTTCATGGAAATTTTCCTGAATTTCGGTCGCTAGTCCCCCAAAACCAATAACTCTTAAAGTTGCTGGTGTGTCTTCTGCTTTCAGCGCTGGAAACTGTACCAACATCTGGGATAGCGGCACTTGAGTATCTTGGGTATATCTTAGTTCCGGTTCCTTAATAATTTGCGCCATCAAAATAAAACTATTCATCCAATCTCCTCCTAACCTATTAAAACAATTGTACTATAGATTTCTCTAGTCTTCTTTTACGAAAAGAGTGATACTTATAATTTTTAACCTTCTTAAGGCACAAAGTCTGACATGCCTACAAACATTTCTACTTGTATCAGAAATTTAGTGCATCAAGCTAAACTCCTAAACTCCTTTTACTGGCATAACTTGACTGGGATGGAAAGCAAGAGGGCGTAAAGCCTCACGCTCCTACTAATCTACTGCACCACTTTGAACTAAGTCACGCCACTATATTCTTTACCGCCCTGTACCTCCTTTACCTCCGCCAACCTTGATAACTGTTCACTGCTCACTGTTTCTCTTGGTTCACAAAATCTTTAACATAATTAGTATAGTCATTTAAGATGGACTCTACCCACTGGAAGTCAGCCCCGTTGGCAAAGATATGTACCATTGGTTCCCCCGCATCCGGTAAAATCAATACCCAGTGATCCTTGTGATCGTAGGCAGAGTGGGGATAGTGGGCGAGGATAGAGGCTTCGTGGGGCTTTGGCTCTGTTCCCGGAGTTGGGAAATAGATTTTCACCCCGTCAATGAGTTCTAGGTGCCGAGAAGAATGAGTTTCAATCAGGTGACGCATGAGGGAGCCTTTGATTGTCCAAGGGCAACGGACAGTTTGGGACAGGTGCTTAATGGGGGGAGTTCGGCTCGAATGTTGAAGAGCGATCGCTCTTGTACCATCAACATTTCAATGAGTTTGGCAATACAAAACATGGCATCAAAGCCGGGATGGAGTTGGGGAAAGATAAACCCCATGGAGCCACTGCCCCCCAGCACTACATTAGGATTAGTCTGGGAAGCCTCCATCAACGCCGTGGGATTTGCCTTGGTGCGGATCACCTTGCCTTGATAGCGCTCGGCAATTTTCTCGATCGCCGAAGAAGTTTGCACCGGGACAACTACAGAACTCCGGGGACTAGCCGTGAGCATGATATTCACCATCAACCCTGTCAACATTTCCCCCCGCACCGCATAGCCCTGCTCATCCACTAAAATTAACTGCTCGCCATTGGCGGAAACTTGGACTCCAAAGTTCGCCTTGAGCGCCTTCACCACTTCCCCCAGTTGCACCAGCAGTTCTTCCCGCTCTTCAAAAGATAGCCCCACCTGATTGAGGCTGGCATTCAACACCACTGCATCACAGCCAAATTTCCCTAGTAACAAAGGCAGAATTGCCCCAGAGACCCCATAGCCGTAGTCGATGACCACCTTGGAATTGGCATGGCGGATGGCTTCGATATTTAGGTGTTTTTGGAAACTTTTGCTGTAGATATCAATGACCGAGCCGGGATAGGTGACTTCCCCAATTTCCGAAATTTGCGCCCGCCGTAGCTCTTCCTTGAAGTAGGCTCCTTCGATTTTTTTCTCTTGGGATTTGGAGATGTTGATGCCTTGGGAATCGAAAATTTCAATCAAAATATGGTCTGGTCGATCGGGATGCACCCGGACATGGATGCCCCCTGCCACCCCAAACTTGGGAACCACCGTCCGAGACAGGGGAATCGCTGTAGCTTCGAGGTTTTGGATATTAATCCCCACAGACATGAGGCCAGCAATGAGCGATCGAGATACCATCCGGGCAATACTGCGCTGGTCACGGGAGACAATCACCGTGGAGGCGGGTTTCAGGGTAGAACCGTAGGCTTCCCCTAGTTTTACCGCAAAGGTCGGGGTAATATCAATATTTGCCAAGCCCTGGACTCCCCGTTGTCCAAAGAGATTGCGGTGGGCGGTGTGTCCCCAGATTAGGTTAGTGTGGAGAGTGGCTCCGGCTTCGATGTTTTTGCTCGGCCAAACCCGGACATTGGGGCTAACTTGGGATTCTTCCCCCACGGTGGACAGGGAACCCACCACGGCTCCTTCCATCACGTGCGCCCGGCGATCGACCCTCGCCCCCCGTCCCAACACACAACCACTGAGATTAACCTCATCCCCGATCATGGCTCCATTACACACGATCGGGCGCTTCAAGTCGGAGTCTACCCCTACGGTCACATTGTCACCAATGACCGTTCCCCCCTCAATTTTTACCCTAGCCATAATCCGGCAATTGTTCCCAATCAGGCAGGGCGGCTCAATGATCACGCTGGAGTCAATCTGGGTATTCTGCCCAATCCAGACCTGATCCTGCCATTCTGTATAGGCAAAATCAAGATTTACCTTTTTTGCTAGGGCATCGTACTGGCTCTCCCGGTAAGTATCCAAATTTCCCACGTCACACCAGTAGCCCCCAGCCACATAGCCGTACATGGGTTCACCTTTTTCTAGCAGCAGGGGAAATAGATCCTTAGAAAAATCTGCTTCCTTATCCACTGTCAAGTATTCCAGCACCTCCGGCTCCAGAATATAAATGCCTGTATTCACCGTATCCGAGAAGATTTCCCCCGGGGAAGGTTTTTCTAGGAAGCGGCTAATATGCTGGTTCTCATCGGTAATTACGACTCCAAACTCCAAGGGATTCGGGACTTTGGTGAGGATAATTGTGGCTTGGGAGCGCTTGGCATGGTGGAAGGCGATCGCTGCCCCTAGGTCAAAATCTGTAATACTATCGCCACTGATCACCAAAAAAGTACTATTCAAGAGTTCCGCAATATTTTTCACGCAACCCGCCGTGCCGAGGGGCTGGTCTTCTTCGACAGCGTAGGTCATCTGCACTCCAAAATCGCTGCCGTCCTGAAAATAATCCCGCAGTAGATCCGGGAGATAGTGGAGGGTGGCAATAATTTCGGTAATATGGTGGCGTTTGAGGAGATTGATGATATGTTCGGCGATCGGGCGATTGAGGATTGATACCATCGGTTTAGGCAGATCACAGGTCAGGGGTCTTAACCGTGTACCTGAACCACCCGCCATTAATACTGCTCGCATACCCCCTCCTTGAATATTAAAGTTGAGAATCTGAGGTTGACTTGACCACTACTCCAGATTACCCAGCTTCTGCTGTCTTTGTCCCTTCTTGGTGGAGAATCTCAAATGTGGCTAGACTACATATATTATAGGTATAGCAGTAATTTGCTGTTTCTGAATTGCTATTGTCAATATCTCATCAATCTGTTGGCTTCTGGCTTTGGCAGACATTGTTGATATTTCTAAATTCTTGTTTATAGGAGGTATTGTTATGGAGTTAGCTTTGTTGTTGCTCCTGCTCGGCATCTACGGCTATGGAGTATGGACATTTTGGCGGGGATTTGAGCGCACTAGTTTTAATGCTAGTCTGCCCAACAAATTGCTGTTATCTTCCCTGTGGCCAGTGCTGTTGGTGGTGAATAAGTCCTATCGCCAGAATTTTACTAAGGCTCTCAAGGGGCGGTAGTGCCAATAATCTAGAAGTATTTAGAAAAGTATTTAGAGAGGTATCTAGAGAATTATTTGGGAATTTAGAAAGCCTAGGAACCTCTGGACCCTCTGCTCAACTTTGTCTCTGGTGCGTGGGGGGAATGAAAGATTGTGGGGCGATCGATGAGAATTTTGCCAACAAGTTGTCCATAAACAACTATCAATAACCAGAAACGGCAACCTCAATCATGATGCTCTGTCTTGAGAATTTCGAGAATTTCTTTGCAAATTATCTTAGAGTTTATGGGTTTTGGCTAGGAGATATAGAAAGGACTAAGCCACTATCAATGGCAATAACGTCAGAACATCTTTAACCAATTACTTGGTTTTCTGATAGGATGAAAAGGCAAGTAAGCAAATCCTGAGCGTACCTGTTGAAACTTCAATATCATCAGTATTATCAGTAGTTAAGGAGCATATTGTAAGGTTTAAAATCTATGGTTGTGGAAAGAGCGGTACTTCTAGATAGATTTTTGGCGCACTAGACCGAAAAAGCTTGTATATCAAGGTGTTGGACTAATATAGTTAGTTTTATGAAGCAAAATAATCGATCGTCACGGTTGCAATTCGATTCTTATCGCTCCTACATTGCTATTTCTTACGAGGAAATGGATGTGGGTTTTTGCACCCAAGAATTTGCCGCCAAGATTGTCGAAGCTCTCAACGAAGCTGAATCTCTCCGAGAGCAGAATGAGACGCTGAATAAGGCTCTCCAGATGGTGTGTACTGATCTTGTGAAACGCTCTGGGGGAAATGCCAACCAAGTCAGTAAGTTGATGCGGAAGTATCTAGAAAATGCCAAGCGTCCAGAACACGGTAGCCGGGCGATCGCTTTCCTCCTCCGAGAAAGACAACGGGAATTAGATATCAGTAACCAAGAGTTTGCTCGTTTCTGCAACTCCTACCGCCTCTCCCCCAAGGAACTCATCGGTATTTTCAATGGTAAGGACGTAACGGATCTACAGATCCAGTCGATCGCCCGCATCCTCGGCAAGACGGCGAAGGAACTTACGGAAGTCCGGGATGGCTTCTCTGACAACGAGATGAACAGCCTCGCTCGCATCTTGGGTACTTCCACAGAAGAACTAGCGGAAATGTTCGATTAGCTTGAATTAGCTTGAATTGTCACCTAGCACCATGTCTAAGCTCAGTCTTCTCCAACCAGACAAGTCCTACACTTTCCGTTCCTATTTTGAAATGCCCTACGAAGCAGACGAGATTCTGCAAGAATTTGGCTATACCCTGATTCGGCAACGCCTAAATTTACCCCAAACCTCGGAAGTTCTGGAATTTCTCCCCAGCTTACACCAACGCCTAGAAGAAACTCTTCCTTTCGTTAGCCTGAGTAGTGAAACTGCTAGACGGGAGATATTGGTGGCTCCGGTATTGTTAGAAGTCGCCCGTCACTGCCACTGCCAATTACGCATTGAGTATCCTTTGGTGGTGAATAATTGGCTCCGGGGCAATCTTGATTACCTACTGCACCAAGAACAAAGGTTACTTGTTATAGGAGCAAAGAATGATGACATGACTAGGGGGTTTACTCAGTTAGCCGTGGAAATGATTGCAGTGGCTGAGGCAGAAGATCAAGATATTCTCTATGGAGCTGTGACAATGGGTGATGCTTGGCGCTTTGGCAAAATAGAGCAACAACAGAAAACAATTACCCAAGATATTGCTCTCTACCGTGTTCCTGATGACTTGGGGGATTTGGTTAAAATCTTAGTAGGGATTGTTGCTAGTTGAGAGAGCTTGATAATTGGCTACCAAGGATTGCCGACCATGGTGAAACCACTCCAGAAGTAGGGATGGCGGAGGGAGCGATCGCTCAACTTTTTCAACTCTTCATTTAAAGGCAACGTCCCCTGGGGAGTAACCAAATTTCCGCCCTCCAAGCGCACCTCTCCCCGGAGCATGGCTAACTGAGCTTGGCGTAGAGCTTCAGATTTGGTAGTAGTCTCTTGCAATTGCGTATAAAACTCGGTCATTAACCCCAAAGTCCCCTCATCACTCACCAGCCACAAACTCGCTAGGGCAGATTTCACTCCAGCTTGCACTGCTAATCCGGCAAAACCCAGTTCTGATTCCCGATCGCCCAAGGCAGTTTGACAGGCACTGAGAACTAATAAATCTACGGGTGGTGTTCCCCAACCTGCTTGGCGAATTTGGTCTAGGGTCAATCTTTCATTGCCCCAGAGTTGGATGTAGGAATTAGATTTTTCTCCCGGTGCAAATACGCCATGGGTGGCGAGGTGGACGATGCGTTGTCCGGGACGACGGGCTTGACGGAGATTGTTGAGGGTGAAGTCTTCATTGATGAGGGTGTTTCCGCCCCAGAGTTGGTTGATAGTATTCAGTTCTAGGGGGACGGCGGGTAAAGGTTTTTCTGCTACAAAGCTAGCGGCTCCCATGCCCAAAACTTCGGAACCTTTCAGGGGTGTGTAGTTAGTATCGGTGAGGGTTAAGGAGGGCATGAGACCGACACTGTAGTCTTCGATGATGAAGCGATCGCCATTCTTTTGATCCCGCATGGCAGCGATGGGAATGGAGCGCAAACCCACATCCATGAGAAATACGAGGTTATCAATCTCTCGTTTTTTTTAGTTCTTCTTGGAGGGGAGCAATAATCCATTCATGAAATTGGCGAGCGGAACCGATATAACCATTACTTCTATTGGAGGTGAGGCTGACGAATCTCTGGGCGGTTTCGATGACTTGAGAACGGGGTAAGCTGGGATATTTAACCCGTACAAGGTCTCCGTTAGGGGGGGACAAGGACTACTTCTAGGGTGTCGGTATTGCTGGGGTTGCGGAAGAGTTGGCTACGGGCAGAGTTAGCAGTTCTGGTGCTTGAGTTGGGATCGTTAGCTGGAGAGAAGAAGACGTAGATCAGGGCTGGTTTGACGTTGGTTTCTCTGCTAATCCGGTTTAAGATATCTTGTCCTCGACTGACATCTAGGGTAGGAATTTCATCGACAATACCAGTGAAGGCTTGAAATTCTTCTTTGAAGGATTGGTCTGGTAATCCTATACTACCCTCGTCATAGGGAGCCGGAATTATTTCAATGATAGGAAGGTTATAGTTACTGCCGAGGGAGAGAAGGTCTTGCACGATCGGGGAAGCATCAAGGTTGGGGCGAGTTAGTTGGGGATTTGGGGGTGAAGGCGGGGGGGGGTGGGGGATT
>JAAUUE010000317.1 GCA_012031635.1 Coleofasciculaceae cyanobacterium SM2_1_6
AAAAAGGAAGATTGACGCAGCGAAAGTAAAAATAAATTTACTTCATCGAAGGATCTAGCCGTGCCAGTAATCGTGATCCCAGTGCTGGGGGGCGGGGGCAGGGTGGGAGTGGGTTTGGGCGTAGGACTTGCACCAGCTTTTGGTGAACCAGTGGGAGAAGGACTGGGACTGGGGGAAGGGCTGGGACTAGGAGAAGCGGGCTGAGCCGTTGCCGGCAGGAGAGCTTCTTGGATGCCATTAATTTGCAGGTTGGGTGGAGTCCGATCGCGGATATCTTGCAGCACCGCCGACCAGGGGCGAATTTGACTAAAAACACCAACTACAGAATTAGTCTGGGTTTTAACATCACTAATTCTATTTTGAATTTGCTCTACCTGCTGAATTTTGCCTTGAATGCTGGCAAGTTCCCGGTCTTTATCTGCTTGCTGGTTGAGAATCTCGGCGGTCTGTTGCTGCACAAATAGTAGCAAGGCTCCAGCGAGGGCGGGCAGAGCTAAACCAATGCCAACTCCGACGTAGAGGGGAACTTTTTCGCCCATCGGCACTTTGCGGCGGGCAGCCTTGGGTGCAGATTCTGGGGATTGGTACTCCGGTCTGTCTTTGAGAAAGTTAATATCTAGACTGTACATAGATTCCTTTGGGGGTATGGGGGACAGTTTTGGTTAGAGTTTTGGTTAGAGTTTTGGTTCTTGGACTTTGGCAGCTTTGTACTTTATTTATAGTAAAACTTGTAATTAATGGGGATTAAAAAATCAAATTTCCCTTAATCCTAAACCTAGTACTGTCCCTAGTCCGGGGCGTTGGATGGGGGAAAATTCTTCTTCTACCTCCAAGGACAAAGAAGCGATCGGGTCAATTTGCGATGCAGGCAAACTTAGTCTTTGGGTAAAAAACTCGTCAATCTTGCCAATACCGCCTCCGGGACCAGCGAGGAACAACTGGGCGACTTCCAGATTTTCACTCTGCCCCAAATAAAAATCAATGGAGCGGCGCAACTCATCCGCCAGTTCCCCCAAAACTCGCAGCAGAGAAGCCATGCCGGGGTTGATGCCTGTAGCTCCAGTGCGGAGACCATCGGCGGGGGTATCCGGGATCGACATACCTTGGAGTAGCTCTGGGTTGCGGGAAGTCGGTAGGTTCATGGCTCGACTCAGGGCAGTTTGGAGTTGGTAGATGCCAATATCCACGGTGCGGTTAAACTGGGGAACTCCATCGACAATGATAGCAATTTCCGTACTGTCAAATTCAATATCAATTAATACCGCCGCTTCTTGGCTCCCAAACTGACGGAGTTGCTCCCGAATGGTTCTAATCAGGGCGAAGGTACTGATTTCGAGGACATTGACATTCAGTTCCGCCTGCTGAAAAGTTTCTAGATACATATCTGTGACTTCCTTGCGCGTGGCAACCAACAGGACTTGGACTTTTTCGATGCCGTCTTCGTCGGTGATAAAGCCCAGTTTTTGGTAGTCTAGATCGACTTCTTCTCGGGGATAGGGTAAGTATAGCCCAGCTTCGTGGTTGAGTACCATGTCCCGGAGTTCTCGATCGTCCAACTCAGCAGGAATGGGAATCACCCGAATTACCGACTCCCGCATGGGAACGGCGGTGGCAACCTGATCGACCTTGATTTTATTTTCCTCTAGGGTTTCCCTAATTAAGTCGGCTAGGGCTGGAGAATTGGCGATCGCTCCGCCTTCAAAAATCCCTTCGGGAATTTCGTGGGTAGCAAAGGTGGTGAGTTTGTAGGCTTGTCCTTGCTTTTTTAATTGGGCGAGATTGATGCGATCGGGGGCGATTTCCAGACCGAGACCCGACTTGCGCTTGGCGAAAATACTAGTAAGGCGACTCAACATAAGCAGGAGGTTAGCTAGAGGTTAGAATACAAGTCATAAAAATATATGATGACTACTGCATTTCAATTTATCCTAGAATCTCTAGAGTTGATAAATATTTTTTGAGAATTTGTCTAAAATGGTCTAGAATCACTCAAAATTAATGACTCTATAGCGATCCTAAATTATTTTCTAAATTAGATTGCTTTTAGTAGGTGATTTCACTCGCCTGCGGCGGGTGAAATCATTGAGGACTGCTATAGAATTGATAATTTAATTCAGAATTGATAATTTCTAGAATTTACCCAAGATTTACCCAAGATTTATCCAAGATTTATCCAAAATTTTATAATTAATTTCCCTCTATGTCTTATCCTGCTCTGTTTCTGAAGTCAACTCATCTCAAGTCAATTAAAAAATTAATCAAGTCTGCAAGTAAATCTCTAGGTAGATATCTAGGTAAATCTCTAGAATCGATCGCCACTTGGCTGCTTTTTGGTCTGTTGGGGCTGGGTCTAACTTGGCTAGTCAGTTGTGGCTCCCCCGTCAGCAACCCGGCTACCCCAGAGATCGAATTTTGGACAATGCAACTCCAGCCAGAGTTTACTGATTATTTTAATAAATTGATTAGCCAGTTTGAATCCACCAATGCGGGGGTGAAGGTGCGCTGGGTCGATGTGCCGTGGACAGCCATGGAAAGTAAGATTCTCTCGGCAGTGTCTGCCAAAACTGCCCCGGATGTAGTTAATCTTAATCCTTCTTTTGCTTCCCAGTTAGCCAGTAGAAATGCTTGGCTAGACCTGAGCAGCAAAGTCCCCGCCCCGGAGCAACAGCAGTACCTGCCGAATATCTGGAGCGCTTCTACTTTGGGAACCCAAACCTTCGGACTGCCTTGGTATCTGACGACTCCGGTGAATATCTATAATCAAGACCTATTAAAAAAAGCTGGGGTAGCTCAACCGCCTAAAACTTACGCAGAACTGGCGATCGCTGCCAAGCAAATCAAAGAAAAAACTGGCAAGGCGGCTATCTTTGTCACTTTTGTGCCTCAAGATTCGGGGGAAGTGTTGGAATCTTTGGTGCAGATGGGAGTTAGGTTAGTTGATGAGCAGGGACAGGCGGCGTTTAATACCCCAGAGGGGAAGGCGGCTTTTCAGTACTGGGTAGATATGTATAAGCAGGATTTGCTGCCCAAGGATGTTTTGACCCAAGGACACCGGACGGCGATCGAGCTTTACCAAGCCGGGGAAGTAGCCTTTCTCTCTTCGGGAGCCGAATTTATGAAAACCATCGCCACCAATGCCCCAGACATTGCCAAGGTCAGTGCGGCGGCTCCCCAAATCACCGGAACCACGGGCAAAAAAAATGTAGCAGTGATGAATTTAGTCGTACCTCAAGATAGCAAAAATCCTGATCTCGCCCTCAAGTTTGCCCTCTACGTCACCAACACCGAAAACCAGTTAGCCTTTGCCGAAGCTGCCAATGTCCTGCCCTCTACGGTTGCAGCAGTGGAGCAGTACCAGAAAAATCTCGCCGGGAAATCGGCAAGTACGGCGGTGGATCAAGCCCGGAGTGTCAGTGCTGCCCAACTCACCAATGCTCAAGTATTGGTTCCCGCCATGAAGGATATCAAAAAGCTGCAACAGGCGATCTATGAAAATCTCCAAGCAGCCATGCTCGGCGAAAAAACTGTAGATCAGGCGATCGCTGATGCGGCGAATCAATGGAACCAAAGCCAAAGATCCTAATTCTTAAATGAGCCACCAAGCTAATTAATTGGCAAAGTAATCATAAATTCAGTCCCCTGACCCAATTTTGAGTTGACAGTAATGGTTCCCTGATGCTTTTCTTCAACAATTTGCTTGGCGATCGCTAATCCTAACCCCGTGCCTTTACCGACTTCCTTCGTTGTAAATAAATAATCAAAGATACGACCTTGCATATCTTCAGACATTCCTTTGCCATTATCTCTAATGGCAATTTTTACTTGGTCATTTTCAATGCTACTCTCAATCATAATCCGATTGGGGGCGACTTCAATCTCAGCAAAACTCCGCCCTTGATTAGATTCTTCGAGGGCTTCGATCGCATTCGCCAGAATATTCATAAATACCTGATTTAACTGCCCCGGAAAACATTTAATCTGAGGGATATTTCCATACTCTGTGATCACCTCGATCGCCGGGCGCTTATCATTGGCTTGGAGGCGATGTTTAAGAATTAAAATCGTGCTATCAATCCCTTCATAGACATAAAAATCAACTTTATATTCTGTATCTGCACGGGAGAAAGTCCGCAGAGATATACTGATATTCCGGAGGCGATCGCACGCCATTTCCAGCGAATCAATCATTTTTGGTAAATCTTTGAGGCTATATTCCAAGTCAATTTCTTCAGCATGGTTAAGAATTTCCTCATTCTTGTCTGGGAATTGTTCTTGATAGAGTTTTAAGTGTTCGATAATATCAGCAAATGTTGGTTTCGCTTGTTTGAGACTGGCAGCAATAAAACCAAGGGGATTATTCATCTCGTGAGCGATACCAGCCACTAAGTTACCTAGGGAAGACAATTTTTCACTTTGGATCAGTTGTAATTGAGTGGCTTGTAAGGCTGAAGTTTGATGAGCTACTTGCTCTTCGAGATTTTTAGTCAAAAGACTTAACTGGAGATGGTTTCTCACTCTGACTAATACTTCTTGTTCCTGAAAAGGCTTAGTAATATAGTCCACTGCCCCCAGATCAAACCCTTTGACCTTATGATCAGTATCAGTCAAAGCCGTCATGAAAATTATGGGAATATCACAGGTTTTAGTGTTAGATTTCAGATGCTTGCAAGTTTCAAAACCATTAATTCCCGGCATCATCACATCCAATAAAATTAGATCGGGGGGTCGTCTTTCAGCTTGTTGAATAGCCCGCTCTCCACTGGTGGCGATCGCTACCTTGTATCCTGCATCCTTCAAGGCTTCAGAAATTACATCCAGATTAGTAGGATTATCATCGACAATAAGAATTAAACCAGTTAGATTTGTTCCCATAGTTTTGTTATTCCTAATCTTTGTTATTAACAAGATATTTTTGAATTAATATCTCGATTTGCTCAGTCTGGAATTTCTTAGCTAGGTGAATGATTTGTTGAATAAAAGGCTGATAACTATCGCTCTTTTTCCCTATTTCCTGAGCAGTTTCTGCCAATTCTTGGAGCATTCCATCTTGGGCAAGCTCTAAAAGAACTTGTAAATCCGCCAAAGGAGGAGCAACTAAATTCTCTGCATTTACTGGCTTATTACTATTTACAAGACTTACTTTCGCTGCGGTTTCATCTCCAGTTTCGTCATACTTCCAACTAAGTTGTAGATGTTGGGCAACCAAGGTAAATAACTCCTCAGCTTCCACAGGTTTTGCCAGAAAGTCATTACCTCCAGCATCTAAACTCATTTGCTGGTCAATTTGGGCGACGGATGCCGAGGAAACAATTACTAATAAGTTTTGCAAGTCTGGGTCGCTGCGCA
>JAAUUE010000318.1 GCA_012031635.1 Coleofasciculaceae cyanobacterium SM2_1_6
GTTGGAAGAGAGGTTAAGCCAAGTCAGACTAGTTAAATTAGTCAGGGATTCAGGTATCTCTGTGATTTGGTTGGAAGAGAGGTCAAGCGACCTCAGACTAGTTAAATTAGTCAGGGATTCAGGTATCTCCTTCAACTCCTGCCATGACAAATCCAACTTTGTCCACCCCTCCGCCGCCGCCTGCTCAATCAACGCCAACACCTCATCCTGCCCCATCTTCCCCCCCTCCTTATTTTGCTATTATTATAATCTAGAGAACTAAGTGGAAGTCTATTTATACATGACCTCCGGGGGCTAGGATGCAAATAGAGATAATAAGATGCACATCATATCTAGAAAAGCACTGGTTCAATTTAGTAATCGCCATAGTGATTCCAGAGTTGCCTTAGATGATTGGTATAGAATTGTTAGTAAAGCAAAATGGCAGCACATTAATGAACTCAAAGCCGTCTATCCATCTGCTGATGCTGTTGGTAATTTCACTGTTTTCAACATCAAAGGGAATAAATATCGATTAATTGTCAGTATTTCCTATAAAACTCAAGACGTTTATATCAAATATGTCTTAACCCATGCTGAATATGATTTAGGAGCTTGGAAAAATGACCCTTACTTTAAATAAAATAGAATATGGAACCTTGCTAGCCGATATTCAACCCAAGGTGATTCTGACTGAAGAAGAGAACGATCGAGCCTTAAGTATTGTTGAGAATTTATTAGCTGAAGAAAACCTATCACCAGAAAAAGAACAAATACTACGACTTTTGGTATTTTTAATCGAAAAATTTGAAGATGAACACTATCAGTTAAACGCTGCAACTGCTCATTCTACCTTATTGCATCTGATAGAAGAGAGAGACATTAAACCCATTGATCTTGCTCCTATAATTGGCTCTCAAGATTTAGTTTCTGAGATAATTAGTGGCAAAATATCGATCAGCAAAGATCAAGCTCAAGCTCTTGGTGATTTTTTCCACGTTGATCCGATCGTGTTTATTGACTCTTAGCTAAAATATCAAGCGATCTCCCCCGAAATCTCCCCTAATTCCTGCCCCGCCAAATCCAACTCTGTCCACCTCTCCACCCCCGCCTGCTCAATTCGTGCCAACACCTCATCATCCTGCCCCATCTTCCCCTTCCCTTATTTTGCTATTATTATAATTTAGATAACTAAGTGAGGGCTAGGATGCAAATAGAAACACTAGAACAGCACATTGCCGCCTTAGATGATGATTCCTTTGCCAAATTGCGAGAATGGTTTATCGAATTTGATCAAGCTCGCTGGAACAAACAAATAGAAAATGATTCTAAAACTGGAAAACTTGACTTCCTAATCAATGCAGCACTTAGCGAACATCAAGCTGGTAAAACAAGAGACCTTTGAAACATAAAACAGCTTCTAGCTTCTGGACTTGTTATGAACGTCTCCCGATCGAGATTCGTCATCTTGCCGACAAGAACTTTCAACTCCTAAAAAATGACCCTTCTCATCAATATGCAACCTTTGACGTTTTCTGCTCAAAACTAAGGTTTTTTCCAGCTTTGTGGTCACTGAGCAAAGCCGAAGTGTGGTCACTGAGCGGAGCCGAAGTGGGGTTGTTGGAACTTATACACATCCTCGATCGTCTTCACCCAACCATCACTTACAGTTTCTAATACCTGTTCTCCCTTCTCCTTAGTGGCAACGGTGGCATCTCCCAAAACTCCACTGCGGGTCAAATCCCTAGTCACCCAAGCAAACGGTAGCTTGCCTTCCATGCTCAGAACACTATTTTCTGGTAAACCTTGGGGATACTCCTTCACCGCCCGGTGCATTTTTACCTGCTCTGGCAAGATCGCAAGGAGGACACTAGTTTCCGCATCTCCGGCATGAATCCCATACTCCGCTTCTTGGGGAGTGAACAACTCTCCGGCAGTGTGGGGAACTGACCAAGTAAACAGGGGAAATACCATAAAATCTGCATATTTTTGATGAAGATCACGAGCAACAATTTCCATAATTTGGGGCTGTCCACCGTGGGCATTCATTAGCACTAATTTCCGAAAACCAGAGCGGTAGATACTTTCAGCGACTTCCGTTAATACCATCATCATGGTGGTTGCCGTCAGGGTGATCGTACCGGGGAAGTGCCAATGTTCATTGGATTTACCGTAGCATAGGGGAGGGAGGGCGTAGGCGGGAATCTGGGGGTCTAATTTTTCTAGGGCTTTCCCTAAAACAGCCGTGCGATCGCACTATCTACCACTAGGGGCAGGTGGGGTCCATGCTGCTCGATCGCGCCCACGGGTTGCACAATGACCACATTCTCTTTATCGGGCATTTCTTGAATATCTGTCCAAGTCAAGTAAGCAAAGAATCGATCGGCAGGAATAAAACTATGCATAAATTATCAAAGCAAATTGGGAAGTCTGGGCTTATTCTAGCTCTAAGTTTAAGTCTAAATCTTGGTCTAAATCTTAGTTTTGGCTGGTTTGCCCCCAAAGTTGAGGCAGCAGAAAAGTTAGTAGTCAACTACCGGATTTTTAGCCACAGTATTCCGGTGAGGGAACTCCGCCATCTGGCAGATACCGGAGAAGCCAGTCGATCGATCCAGTTTTATTTGCGCCTTGCCAACCGCAACCCCGAAGAATTACAGCAAATCTTGACCGATCCCGTGGCTGTGAATGGGACTGATCTCTACCAAATTCTTGAAAGTCCCCTAGCTAACATTGCCCTTGATGAAGTCTCTCAAGTCATCCATAGTCCCAACAATCTATCTAACCGAGAATCCCTCAAAGCTGCTTTAGTCGGGGCAGCCCTGCCTGATGGTCAGATTCGCCTCATTGATGTCCTCGAAAAGTATCCCACTACTGAAGTTCATCTAAATGGGGAAAGATTGGTAGATTTTGTGCAGCAGATTAATTCTTTTCTAAATATTTTTCGTTAAGGGCTTGTTAAGGACTTGCAGGCTAACTAAAAATTGTTAGTGTTTGAAAAATTGTTAGGTACAGCCTTACCACCCCTCAACAACTTCTCGCAGTAACTCCTTCTCTCCTTGGGTGACAGTCAGAAAGTGTCCTCTAGGAGTTTGCGCCAAAATATAGGTGGTATCACCATTTACTGCCATGAAAAAAGTCGGAGAAGCTTCAGCCAAGGGCAGACGGATGGATTTTGTCGGGTCTGCTTTTTCCGTACCTACATAGTATTCTGGGGTAGTCACTCCACAAATACTAATAATGTAGTTTTCTGTTGTCAGCTTTAGTAAGGATTTTTCTGCACCTTGACAGGCTGGAGTGGTTGTTGCGGGGGAAGCGATCGCCCCCGTAGGACTTGGTACTGCCGCCGAGTTTCTTGGTGTAGACACAGTTAGAGGAAATTCCTTGCCTTGATATTCCCGGTATTGTGTAGCAAATAAATAAGTCCCCCAGAGGTCTGCACTAGGCTCGATGTAAATTTTATCCCCATATCCCCCTGTGGCAAACTCAACCAAGGCAGGGGAAGCGTCCCGTGTATAGACAATCAAGTCTTTCCAGCCATTAGTAGTATTACCTAATACAATAATTGGTGCGTGACTGGTGGGAATCCTGCTGACGAGCTGATACTGATTTCCCTGTTGCTGAAAAATCAAGGTCGTACATCCCCCAGTGCCACAGAAAGAACTGCCGCTTAAATGCACAACAACTTCAGGTACTCCATCACCATTGAGATCAACTTTGGTGTAGCGATAGGTATTTGCCCCATTACTAGCAGAAATTGGCTCTAGGTTTAATATGGCTTGCTCTAGGGCTGGATCTGGGGTGGTTTCCGGTTCAATCCAAGGGATTGGCTCGATCGAGGATTTTGAGGAGGCAGGGGATTCGACTTGTACAGATGAACTAGGGCTAGAAGGTAGGCTAGAAGTTGTTGTGGGAGAAGGGTTTGAGGTGGCTTCTGGGGTGCTACAGGCGGCGAGGGTAGCGATCGACAGTCCTGTAATTACGAATTTAGCTAATAATAATTTCATCAGTTTCAGTGGTTTTATTCTTATTAATCTTATTAATTTGCAGAATTATGAGCAGAATGATGATTTGAGCTTAGGAATTTCTGGAAAAATCCATCGCTCTAGCAATGCGGATGCCCTCTGGGGTGATGTAGGCAACCTCTGGATAGTATTGAGCCGGCGGATTTTCCGGCGCTCTGGCAACGGTATCGGCGATACGAATTTGGGTTGGTTGCATTTCCAACGCCATGATCCGACACTTCGTATTCCCCTTGGCTCCGGCATGAGCCACGCCCTTGAGTTTTCCCCAAATCAAAATATCCCCTGCTGCCACAACCAAGCCTCCAGCATTCACATCTCCCAAAATTACTACTGTCCCCGGATAATTTATTTCTCGCCCAGAGCGCACCGTGGTTTCTAGGTACAAAGATTCGGCAAGAATTTGCTGGTCTGGGGGTTGATGGAGCGATCGCAGCACCTGTTTTTGGTCTACGGAATAGCCCGCACTGGCAGCAGCTACGGCGGTTTGTCGCCGATTGGTAATCACTTTTTCCAGAATTAAAGAGCCTTGGTGGAGAGCTTTGGCAATAGTTTGCAATTGTCGCCCATCCAGCAGTCGATCGGCTGCTACCAGATGCACTTTGGTCTGACCCTGCCAGAAGCGATCGCCCGCCACTAGTCGTTGTTGGAGTTGTTCTATCAATTCCCCAAAGGTCAAAGCTGCCGGAGTTTCCACCTCTGGGGGCAGAATCATCAAAATTTTATCTTCAACATTTTTGAGCTGGACTTGAGAATAGGTAACGATCGCTCCTTCCTCTGGATTAATTATCTGAGGGGAATTGACAATTTCTGTGGAATTTTGTTGATTCTCAATTTGTTGATTCTCAATTTGTTGATCCTCAAGGGGAGCGGGCGTATTGGCGATCGATTCAGGACTCATAGTTAACTTGGTTCAACAACTAAATTCACAAATACACATATTTTGGGCGCATTTTTGCACCTAATTTTGATCTTAATTATAGTGATCCTAAATCACTCCCTAAATTAGATTGCTTCTGGTAAGTTACTCTACCCACCTCCGGCGGATGAAATCATTTAGGACTGCTATAAAAATACGGGCTTCGCAAGAACGTTTCCTACCTAATACTGGCAGCTTCTCACAAAACCCGCATGATTAATTGATTAATTGGCAATTAGTTGACTATTAATTAACCATTAGACCTCTTGTGTGAATAAGGAAAAAAGCCCCTCATCCCTCACGCCCCTTCTCCCTAGGAGAAGGGGGAGTAAGAGGAAAGTCCCTCTCCCTAGG
>JAAUUE010000319.1 GCA_012031635.1 Coleofasciculaceae cyanobacterium SM2_1_6
AAAGGGATGCTGATGGCGGCACTACTTGGTATGGCTATATTCGAGATATTACGAACCAAAAAGCAAGGAAGCCGACCTTGCTAAACTCAGTAGATACCTCAAAAAAACCCAAGAAGTTGCCAAATTAGGTTACTGGGCTTATCATTGGCGACGGAAAACTTACTTGGTCGGAGGAAGTTTTTTCTATCTTTGGGATGACTCCAGATCAAGGAGAACCCGACCTGAAGAATCATCTCCAACAATTTCACCCCGACGATCGAGCTTTTTTCCTAGAACGGGTGAATGCTGCTGTCCAAGGTACTTCCCAACACTTCGACTGCCGGATCCTGCTCTCCCAAGGTGAGACTCGCTATATAAATATTCGCATTGAACTAGATTGGTTTGAAGGGCGGGTGGTAGAGCTTTTTGGAATAGTCATGGATATTAGCGAACAGCAAGCTACCTTGCAAAAACGCAAACAAGTAGAACTTGAACTAGAGAATTTTTTTACTATTTCCCTTGACTTACTGTGTATTGCTGATATCGAAGGACGCTTCCTCCGGCTCAATAAAGCCTGGGAAGATATTCTTGGCTATGCCACCTCCGAGCTAGAAGGAACACCTTTTTTGGCTTTTGTGCATCCCGATGATCTTGACTCTACCCTAGCGGCGATCGCAGATCTAGCCCAGCAAAGTAAGGTCATAAATTTTATTAATCGCTATCGAGCCAAAGATGGGAGTTATCACTATATTGAGTGGCGATCGAATCCTCAAGGGGAATTAATTTATGCCTCAGCCCGTGATATTACTGAACATATCCAAACTGAACAAGCAATTCTCCAAAAATCCCAAGAACTAGAAAAGGCTCTGCAAGATCTGCAAGATACTCAAATGCAGTTGATCCAAGCAGAGAAAATGTCTAGTTTGGGGCAGTTAGTGGGCGGAATCGCCCATGAAATTAATAACCCCGTTAGCTTTATCTCCGGCAATCTCACCTACATTTCTGAATACACCGAAAATCTATTAGAACTTGTGCATCTCTACCAAGAATCTCATCCCCATCCCTCTTCTCAAATTCAGGAGTTTGTAGCAGCGATCGACTTAGATTTTTTGATCCAAGATATGCCTAAAACTATCAATTCCATGAGTAATGGAGCCTCACGGATTCGAGATATTGTCAAATCTCTACGGACTTTTTCTCGTCTAGATGAAGTAGGCTTAAAAGCTGTTAATCTCCACGAAAATCTTGATAATATCTTGGTGATTTTACAAAACAAATTGCAGCGTACCGGAGGCGATTCTGCCATTCAAGTAATTAAAATTTATGACAACCTCCCCCTAGTTGAATGCTATGGCGATTTATTAAACCAAGTGTTTATGAATCTCATCGTTAATGCCCTTCAAGCCATTGAAGAACGGCAGGCAAAGGCTCCCCATCCAGACTATCGAGGGATGATTACTATAACTACTAGCTTTGAGCCATCTAGCTATGCCTCGATCGCCATTGAAGATAACGGTGTGGGTATGAGTCCAGAAATTCAAGCCCAAATTTTCAATCCCTTCTTCACCACCAAGCCCATTGGCACTGGGACAGGCATGGGTTTGGCTCTGTGCTATCAGATTGTCACCAAAAATCATCAAGGGGAATTATTGTGCAGATCTACTCCCGGAGAGGGCAGCAAGTTTACGGTCAAAATCCTCTGCCCAGAACTCACCTTCTAGGATTAGTTTGTAGCCACCCATAGCAGCCCTAAATGATTTCACCTGCCGAAGGCAGGTGAAATCATTTGCCAGAAACAATCTAATCTAACGTGAGTTTGATGCTCAGAAATACCCCTCATCCCCCAACCCCACTTCGACAAGCTCAGGGCATCGCTGCTCCCCCAAGGGGAGAAGGGGAGTAATGCTAACTTTTATTGTTCCCGCTCTGTGGGAGAGGGCTAGGGTGAGGGTTTCAGGTTTTGTCGAACTCACGTTAATCTAACAAATGATTTAGGATTGCTATAGATATCCTAAATGTTACTGCCCTAGGAGGCTAATTATAGGGCAAAGGAGGTCTTTTACCTTTGAGCCAACCTCTTCATAAATGAAATCTAAAAGCCTTGAATGTCAATTAGGCTCTAGGGTTAAGTTCAAATTAAGGTTGAGTTTTTGACCTTTATTCATGGCACTATGTTCTTGAGATTCCCAAGGAATAATTTGGGGACTTCTATTTAATTTAATTCCGAAGAGTATTTACCTGTGGTTTCTGCTGCTAAGTATTTACCAAAAGTACTGGTAGATAGTGCCAAGTATTGACCACCTTTTGTATTTACACTCAATTTACTCTTATCGGTAGTCATGCCTAGGAATAGTTGTTGGGGTGCAAAACTTCCCCAACAAAAACCATTCATCAAATAACTACTTTGCATCACTGCCTACTTAATTCTTCTCTGCGATCGCAATTAGCAACTAATAAACCATCCAAATTCACATCAACTGTATCTAGTATCTACCTTACATAGAATTTATCATGGCAACAACACCCATCCACCTTTCTCCCTCCGCCAACAACCCACCGACATTACCCAATGGAGTTGCTAGTGGCGATACAACTCAAACTTCAACAGTCCTGTGGACTCGTAGTCAAGCTAATGGCGAGGTTAAGTTTCAATACTCCACCAGCCCTGATTTCAGCCAGATTGCTGGCTCAAAAACTGCCATCGTTACTAATCCTCGCCGTCCTGTAAAAGTTGATGTTACAGGGCTAACCCCCGGAACTAAATACTTTTATCGAGTTACGGATGCTACTGGGGCAACGACAGCAGGGACTTTCAGTACTGCGGCAATTTCTGGGGCGCAATCAGGTATTCGATTTGGCGTAAGTGGGGATTGGCGGGGAGAAATTGCTCCCTATCTGGCGATCGCCAATGCTGACGATCGGGACTTAAGATTCTTTGTGGAGTTGGGCGATACAGTTTATGCCGACTACCCATCCCCCGGACTAAAAGATGCCAATGGCATTGAGAAAGCCCAAGCCCAGACTTTGCGGGACTATCGTGCCAAACATAGTGAAGTTTACTCCAGTCGTTTGGGGCAAAATACTTGGGCAGATTTGCGAGCTACGACTTCGATCTTGGCAACCATAGATGACCACGAAGTTGTCAATGACTTCCAAGGGGGGCAAAACTTAGCTACGGTTGCACCAGCTCAGCAAGTCTTCTTTGGTGCCTCCAGTGGTTTAGTCAATGATTCGCTACTCTACGAAAGGGGATTGAGGGCATTCCAAGAATATAACCCCATTCAGGATCGGTTCTATGGACAAACTGGCGATAATCGGACAGCCGGCGAACGGAAACTCTACCGTGCCAATACCTATGGTAGTGATGCCCTAAACATCGTCTTGGATGCTCGCTCCTTCCGTGACCCCGGGCTAAGGAGCGTAACTAATCTGAGCGATCAAGCTCAAGTTGGCAACTTTTTGGTACAGTCCTTCGATCCTAGTCGGACATTTTTAGGCAGAGTGCAGGTTGAAGACCTGAAGCGGGATCTGCTGCAAGCAAGCCGGGAGGGAGTCACTTGGAAGTTTGTCAATCTTCCTGAACCGGTTCAAAATATTGGAGTCTTGGCAGCCAGCGATCGCTATGAAGGCTATGCCGCAGAGCGTACAGAGATCCTGAAATTTATCAACGACAACAAAATTAATAACGTCGTCTTCATTGCTGCCGACATTCACGGCACCTTGGTTAATAATCTCACCTACCAATTAGCACCGGGGCAGGCCCAAATTGCCACCAATGCTTTTGAGATTAGTACAGGTTCCGTTGCTTTTGATGCACCTTTTGGACCAACGATCGCCGAACTGGCTTCGGGTATTGGGCTACTCACTCCTACCGAAAATGCTTTCTATGGTTCTCTGCCGGTTGCCAACGATGCTGACAATATTATCAATGATAAGGATGATTTCATCAAAAAAGTTGTTGATGATGCTCTAGCCCCCCTCGGTTATGATCCTCTTGGTCTCAATAACAATCTTCCCCAAGCCAATGGATTGATCAAAGCAAAACTATTAAAAGGTGACTATGTGGCAACTCAAACCTATGGCTGGAGCGAGTTTAATATTGATCCCCAAACTCAGAAACTGACAGTTACCACCTATGGCATTGCTCCCTATACCCGTACCGATCTAGAAGCTAATCCCAACTCAATTCTCAATCGCCAACCTGAAATAGTCAGTCAGTTTGAAGTCGAGGCAAATCAAGTCTTTGCTGCTCCCAAGCCCGTCACCACTGGTGTAACGCCCAATGATGACGTTTTAATTGCAACCAATGGTGGTGTTTTTGATGGCAAAAGTAATGTGGTTTTTACTGGCGCAGGGAATGACCGGGTTGATCTCACCTCTAATCTTGCCTTTGCGGTTGGCACCAACTATATTGATACGGGCAGTGGCAACGATACCGTTTTGGTGAGCCAGAGCGATCGCATCTTTGGCAGAGGCGGCGATGATATTTTTGAGGCGTTTAGAGGAAAGGGCTTTAGTCGAATATCTGGCGGGGCGGGAAATGATGCCTTTTCCCTTGGGAGTAACGATATTTTGTCAGGCGGTAATGGCAACGACAAGTTCTTTGCTCGGTCTGGAGGCAATAACTCAATCACCGGGGGAGCTGGAGCCGATCAGTTCTGGATTGTCTCCAATCAAATTCCTCTGGCTCCAAATACGATCACCGATTTTCAAGTCGGGACTGATGTGATTGGACTCCTCGGTGGGGCTGGTTTGGGGATCACTTCTGCTAACCTTTCCCTAACTCAAATTGGGGCAGATACAGCGATCGGCTTTGGGAATCAAACCCTCGCAGTTCTGACGGGAATTCAAGCCTCTGCCTTAAATCCCTCTAACTCCGCCCAGTTTGTCTTTGCATAAAACCTTTACATAAAACAAATAATTTGGGGAGTATTAATACCAAATCTGGTTATCATCATCTCCCTATTTCTGAGTCCGCAACGGCGGACTTTGTTGTTTTATCCCAAGTCTGATTATGATAATCTATTTATTGCTGAGTCCGCCTAAGTGGTCACTAAGTCTTGTCAAAGTGCGGACTTTATTATTTTCACTGGGGTTTCCACTGCCATGGGTAGGGATACAAATGAAATTGAATTTAGGATTAGAAATAGACAAAGGTTGATACTTGACAATCTTTGGTAAATTGGAGAGGAGTTCAGGATTTAGGTAGGGCTATGCAAGATCAAGATTATTGGCGAAATAAAGACCCTTGTGGGAAACAGCCCTAGGCGTTATCTCTACTCGGAGTTTC
>JAAUUE010000320.1 GCA_012031635.1 Coleofasciculaceae cyanobacterium SM2_1_6
CAGTTATCAGCTATAAACTCTTGTTATGTTTACTGTTCACTGTTCACTGTTCACTGTCTAAAGAACTCCAGCATTAGGCATGAGAGTTAGTTCGGTAATCACCGCACCGGGGGGCAGGGATACAACATGGAGCACTGTCTGGGCTACAGCTTCGGGGGTGAGCATGGCGGCTCGGTTGAGGCTGACTTTGACCGTAGCCGAGTCCCAAATATCGGTATTCACGGCTCCCGGACAAATGGTAATTACCCGCAAGTCTGGCTCCTCGACGGCGAGGGTTTGGGAGAGGGCGACTAGTCCGGCTTTGCTGACACTGTAGGCTCCCCAGCCCGGAAAAATTGCTTGGCAGCGATCGAGGCGATATTGACGATCGTTCCTTGGTGTTGCTGGCGCATGAGGGGCAGAACTCCCTGCACACACTGGAAAGCACTGGTGAGATTGAGGTCAATAACCTGTTGCCAGTCTTCGAGGGAAGTGTCAGCGATCGAGCCTGTATAGCCCATCCCAGCGTTATTCACCAAAATATCAATCTTGCCTGCTTGGTCTACAATTTCGGCAATCTCTCTTTGAACCTGCCCTACCATAGATAAATCCAAAGCATAAATCTGAGCTTTCCCGCCCAAGGCTGCAACTTCCTGTTGGACTGCTTGCAATTTTTCGATCGAGCGGCTGACTAGAATCAACTCTATCCCCGCTTGGGCAAAAGAAAGGGCGATCGCCCTGCCAATCCCCCCACTGGCACCAGTAATTAAAGCTATTTGATGGGTCATTGAGTTAGTCAGTTATCAGTTATCAGTTATCAGTTATCAGTTATCAGTTACTTGTAACGAGCGGAGTCGAAGTAGCAGCTACCAATTATCAACTCTTGCTGTTCACTGTTCACTGTTCACTGAATAAACGCACCGATTTGGCGGAATTTTTGATAGCGTAAATCTCTTCTTTGTTGACTAGTCAAGGCGTTGAGCATTTCTAGGTTTTGGACGATCGCTGCTTTGAGAGTAGCCGCCGCCTCTAGAGGTGCTGAGTGCGCTCCGCCCACAGGTTCCGGCAAAATTTGGTCTAGAATGCCTAGTTCCTTCAGGTCTGGAGCAGTCATTTTGAGAGCCATTGCCGCTTGGGGAGCCTGCTGAGCATCTTTCCAAAGAATAGCGGCGCAACCTTCGGGACTGATGACTGTATAAACGGAATGTTCAAACATCAAAATCCGATCGCCCACCCCAATCCCCAAGGCTCCCCCAGAACTGCCTTCCCCAATCACAATGCAAATAATCGGTACATCAAGACGGAACATTTGCCTCAAGTTGTAGGCGATCGCCTCTCCCTGCCCCAACTTCTCTGCTTCCAAACCGGCTAAGGCTCCCGGCGTATCAATAAAGGTCAAAATTGGCATCCCGAATCGATCGGCGTGCTCCATTAAGCGCATTGCCTTGCGATAGCCACTAGGAGCAGCCATGCCAAAATTTCGAGCAATATTATCTTTGGTATCTCTGCCTTTCTGGTGTCCTAACATCACCACGGGCTGTCCTGCTACTCTACCTACTCCCCCTACCAGAGCCGGGTCATCGTAGCTGGAGCGATCGCCGTGCAACTCCATCCATTCATCACTAATACCTTGGATATAGTCTAGGGTACTAGGGCGACGGGGATGGCGGGCTACTTGCAGTCGCTGGATCGGGGAGAGGCTGCTAAAGATTTCCTGCCGGAGTTGCACTGCTCGATTCTCTAGCTGCCGAATTTGCTCAGAGACATCAACACTATTTTCCTCAGCCAGTTCCCGGATCTGCTCAATCCGAGATTTTAACTCTGACAAGGGCTTTTCAAAATCTAAAAGTAGAGGTTTACGTTCAGTATTGGACACCTTAAAAAATACCTAGGGAAATTCACTGACGTATCTGATCATACAATAATTCTGGGGTTGATCCCACGATGGAGGCAATAAATAAGTAGAAAATAAGTAGAAAACAGCCAAGAAATAGGCAAGAAATTTGTTATGGAAATCCTCAAGGATCGCTATGATATCTATATAGGATTATTCTCTAGCTTAATTTCAGTTTATCTAGATCAACTAAATCGACTCCAATTACCAATTACCATGACTAATTCCCGTGGCAGTGCCATTAACAAAGAGCTTAAAAATCAGGCGATAATTCTCGGCACTGGTGTGGCTCTGATGTGGGTGTTCGAGATTATTGATTTTTTTGTGTTTCAAGGGAGCTTAAATCGATTTGGTATCCGTCCTCGCGATATTCAGGGACTCTGGGGAATTCTATTTGTCCCCTTTCTCCACGGAGACTTTAATCATTTGATGGGAAATACTGTTCCTTTCCTCACCCTCGGCTGGCTAGTGATGCTCCAAGAAACCAGTGATTTCTTTATTGTCACGGCGATCGTCATGGTGGTGAGTGGTTTGGGTACTTGGTTAACAGGTTCCCCCGACTCCATCCACATTGGGGCTAGTGGTGTGGTGTTTGGCTATCTGGGCTTTTTGTTATTTCGGGGTTATTTCCTGCGGAATGTGCCTTCGATCGTTGTCTCTATTATTGTTGGAGTCTTTTACGGTAGTTTTATTTGGGGTGTGCTGCCTCTAAAGGATGGAGTTTCTTGGGAAGGGCATTTGTTTGGTTTTATCGGCGGAGCGATCGCCGCCAAGTTCCTTTCCTCTGATACCCGGACGAAAAACAGTAAACAGTAAACAGTAAACAGTAAACAGTTATCAGTTATCAGTTACTTGTACTAGGAGCAGTTCGGCAGGCTCATTGTAGACTTGTCGGGGTAGCAGTCATATGGTAATTAGTATTTCAATAATTCCAGAAAAATTCTAGAAAATGCCTTTGATTCATCTGCCAGATTCTGAAGCGACTCAACAGTGGGGAAAGGCTTTGGGGCAAGTTCTGAAGGCTGGGAGTGTCTTGTTGCTGTCTGGAGATTTGGGTAGCGGGAAGACTACTCTAGTTCAAGGGATAGCGATGGGATTAGGAGTAGTGGATTCAGTGGTGAGTCCGACTTTTACGTTAATTAATGAATATCCAGAAGGTAGATTGCCCCTCTATCATTTAGATTTGTATCGCCTGTCGCCCCAAGAAGCGGCGGATCTTTATCTAGAAAATTATTGGCTCGGTTTAGAAGTGCCTCTGGGCATTGTGGCGATCGAATGGGCAGAGAGATTACCCTACTTGCCATCCAGTTATTTACAGTTACACCTCACTCACCAACCAGAGACTTCCCGAAAACTAGCCGTCTCGATCGTTGGTACAGACAACCTTGGCATAGAGAATTTAGGGATAGATAACTTAACTAATTTCTTTCTAGAACCAGAAAAAACCTAGGTATCATGACCACCACCCTACCCACCGTCCTAACCAAAATTAAAACATTAATAGAATTTTAATTATTATGAGTAAGCTAATCTTAGAAATTTCTGAGCAAGTAACAGAAGGATTACGCATCCCCCCTGATGAACGTCTTAATCGAGTACGTATTGAATTAGCAATTAGACTTTATCAAAAAAGTATTCTTTCTTTTGGCAAAGCCCGTGAATTAGCCCAATTAAGTAAATGGGAGTTTCATGAGATATTGGGACAGGAAAATATTGAACGTCATTATGACTTGGAAGAATTAGAAGCCGACTTGGAAACCCTAGAAACATTATTATGAAAGCCGTCAGTAATTCATCAGTTTTAATAGCTCTGAGTAGTATTGGACAGTTAGAATTAATCAAACAAAGATTTCCATCTGGTATAATCATTCCCCAATCTGTCTGGAAAGAAGTTGTGGAGACAGGGCGAGGAAGAAGCGGTGCTGAACAAGTAGCAAAAACTTCATGGCTAACTATTTATCCTGTTGTTAATACTTATTTAATCTCTTTATTAAAATTAGAATTGGATGAAGGGGAATCAGAAGCGATCGCCCTTTTTCTTGAACAACCAAATCAGGCAATCCTACTTGATGATAAAGATGCTAGACGAGTTGCAAAACGGATGAGTTTACCTATCTTAGGTACAATAGGAATTTTGATTTGGGCTAAACAGAATGGATTAATTTCTAACTTAAAAGTACAACTTGATGCTTTGCAATCTATTGGCAAATTTCGGTTAAGTAATTTGATTTATCAAGAAGCTCTTAAAAAAGTTGGTGAATAATGTTTATTTTAATAAAAGCCTTACTTGATCTTATTCATTTGTGCAACAGCATCTTGGTAGGCAGCGACCCGTCCATTATCTAGAAATATTTTGGCAGCCCGTTGCAAGTCTTCGATCGCTTGGGTTTTACTGCCGGGGAGACGAGCATAGGCAAGCCCCCTCCCGTAGAGAGCCAAACCATTATTGGCATTCAGGGCAATGGCTCGACTGTAATCCTCCACTGCTCCCCGGAAATCTTCGAGGTCGAAGCGGACATTCCCCCGGCTGGTAAAGGTAAAAGAGTTGTTGGCATTAATTTTAATGGCTTCACTATAGTCTTCTAAGGCTCCGGTGCGATCGCCCAGATCTCGCCGCACATCTCCCCGGTTACTATAAGCTCCATCCTTAGTTGGATCGAGGCGTAGGGCTTGAGTGCAGTCTTGGAGAGCATTTTGATGATCCTTACGGTTGAAATTTGCCACACAGCGATTATTAAAAGCCACTGTATTATCTGGCTGTAACCGAATTGCCTCAGTGCAATCACTAACAGCATCAGGAAAATTAGCCAAACTCAAATTAATACTACAGCGATTGGCAAAAGCATCAGCATCTTGGGGATTGAGGGTAATAGACTGGGTGTAATCTTGCAAAGCACCCACGTTATCACCTAGGGTAGCTCGCAGCCGCGCCCGACTATAAAAAGTTTTGCTATCTTTGGGGTCGAGGTTGAGAGCAGTTGTGTAGTCTGCCATAGCTCCCTGTTGATCTGCCAAGCCAATTTTCACCAGTCCCCTAGCGGACCAAGCCTTACTATTTTTGGGATCAAGGCGAATTAATCTATCCAAGTCCTCAAGGGCAAGTTTATATTCCTTGAGGTTGTAATAAGAAATTCCCCGCTTATACAACACATCAGCATCAAATTCTTGAACCTTGAGGGCAATAGTCAGGTCGGCGATCGCCCCTTGATAGTTGCCTTGATCAAAATACACCAAACCTCGATTGTAGTAAGCATTAAGGTTATCTGGTTGTAGTTCAAATTACCTTGGTATAATCCGCCAAGGCTGAGGCATAATCCCCCACATCGTAGTAGGCATTCCCCCGATTGCCGAAGGCA